>CAZYJB010000690.1:0-3191 GCA_964647675.1 uncultured Verrucomicrobiota bacterium
TAGAGAATCGATCCGGCGGTGGGTTCAGCACCGTCGAGGGTATAACGGATCTCGGCATCAGGTCCGCCCGCGCCGAGCGACAATTCGAATGGCGCGGCATAAAAGCCCGCCGGACGGGAGAAGGTGGGCGATTCGAGGAAGCGGGTCGCGGCCGGCGTGTCATTGGCGCGGCCCGGAGTCGGCGCCTCGAAGTACGCCCACACCTCGCCGTCCCCGATGCGTCGCCCCCACGAAACATCGGCGGGCAGGGCAGGGTAGCGGACCTGGTCGACGACGACGCCCGCGGGGTCGGCAAGAAGGAGCGTTTCACCATCGCCATCGAGCCGGAAGTCGGTGTGCCACTCCCGCATGATCCGGGCGCCGTGGCGGGCGGCGAGCGCCGCTTCGACGCCGTATCGCTCTTCCTCGGGGAGGGCGCGGTTGAACAGCGCGATCTCGAAGACGTCTCCCTGAAACGCGCCGTACGCGCCGGAGCCCAGTTCCACCGGCGACGTGTATTGCCGCCGATTCGACGATTCCCCCAGCGCCCCCAGTGCTCCCTCGATGGCCAGCGCGGGACGGCCGCCGTCCACCACCACCGAGATCACCGAAGGCGCCCCGCCAAAGTCGCCGATGCGCACTGCACGCGCCGGCATGTGGCCCGACCCGTGCTCGTAGACGGCGACGCCGTTGGTACCCAGGGAAACGCCGACGCCGGCATCCTGGTCACCCCCGTGCGCGACGCCGAACAGCCAGCGTTGGCCGCTGACTCCCCCCACTCCGGAGACCGACGCAGCGTCGTTCTCGTGGGAGGCGCTGGGACGCGCGACCACAATGAGCGTGAAGGAATTGGTGGCTCCGGCGTGCGGGAGTCGGAGCAGATCGTCCAGGCCGTCGAAGCGCAGGAAGGGATCGGGCCCGACCATGAACCGCGGTTGTCGCACCGACGCGGTTTGGGAAAATGCCGGCGCGCCCGTCCTCGAATCCGGCCAACTGCGCACAAATGCAACGCCGCCCGCGACACGGATCTCGGCCGCACGCGATGGGTCGAGTGCGGCGGCGCGATTCCAGGAAACCAGGCCCGGGACGGTGTCGGGTTCGCGCACGCCGGCTTCGGCGGGCTGACGGTCAGCGCCGGAGGCGAACACCACGAGAAACCCTCCGGGTGCGAGATGCCCGGATCGAAAGCGCCACCGGCGCGGGCGCGCGGGATTGTCAGAGAGGGACCATCCGGCCAAATCCATCGCCTGGTCGGTTGGGTTGAACAGCTCGATCCAGTCCGGTCGCTCGTCGAGTCCGGACCGCAGCCCCGCCTGATTGACGGCGACGATTTCGTTCAGGCGCGGAGCGAGTGTGGGGCCGACCTGTGCCGGGCAGATCGACATCGCGGCCGGGATAAAAAGGAAAAGCCACACGGACCGGAACCGTTGGCCGGTCAGGCGGCGGGGAGGGCATGTCGCGCCTCGGCACATCGGGAAGCGAAGCTTCGGGCGCCACCGTAGTCGGCGACAATCCCGAAGTCCGACCGTTTCCACGCGGGGAAGAAGCAAAAACATCTGTCTTGACGCAACACGGGGGGCGGCGCGCAGCCTAGGGAGCATCACCCCCCGGGAGTTTCGAGGAAATGCGCAAGGCATTCTCCATTCCCCCCAAACCCATGAAAACCCGAACCCACCTCCGAAAGCCCTGGCTACTGGCCCTTGTTACGGTTGCGTTACAAATAACTGCCGCCGGTCAGGGCGGCGGCGCGCTCGTAAACATCCCCGGCCTCATCAAGTTCGAGGCCTACACGAACATCACCGGCGTCGCCGTGCAGGGCCTGCTCGATGACCCGGCCTATCCGAATGCGCCCGGCGAGATCCTGTACGCTTCCTCATTCGACACGCGCGCCGTCTATCCAACCGACGCGCATGAGAACTTCGGCGCGCGGGTCACCGGCTTCGTGACGCCCAGCGAATCCGGGGACTACGAGTTCTTCCTGCGTTCCGACGATGCCGGACAGCTCTGGCTGAGCAGTGACGAGACGGCGGCGAATCTCCAGCTCGTCGCCGAGGAATTCGGGTGCTGCAATGCGTTTCTGGAATCCGGAGCCACCCAGACGTCGGTGCCCATCACGCTGGTGTCCGGCCGCCGCTATCTGATCCAGGCGATCTACAAGGAGGGAACCGGCGGTGATTTCTGCCAGGTGGCCTGGCGCAAGGTCGGGGACACCACCCCGGCCGCCCAGTTGCTGCCGATTCCCGCCGCCTTCCTGTCGTCGGCCCTGCCTGCTTCAGGCACGGTCACGGTGACCAAACAACCGGCGAACGTCAGTGCGGCGCAGAATGATCGTGCGAGCTTCACGGTCGAAGTTCAGGCCAGCGCCTCGCCGATCCTCGTGCAATGGCAGAAGAACGGAGTGACCATCCCGCGCGCCACTGGACCGACACTGACCCTCGGCCCGCTCGCGCCCACCGACAATGGCGTGAAGATCCGGGCGCTGGTCTCCACGCCCGGCGCGGTGGCGACCAGTGACGAGGCGACGCTGACCGTCACGGCGGACGTGACGCGGCCGACGCTGGTTGCGGTCGTGGCGAGCGAGACCTTCGACACTGTGATCCTCGACTTTTCCGAGGCCATCACCGCCGCCACCGCAGGGACTGCCGCGAACTACCGCCTCGACGGCGGCCTCACGGTTTCGGCTGCGGCGGTGGTTTCCCCCACGCGGGTGCGACTCACCACCAGCCGGCAAACCGCGAGCCAGCGGTACACCGTAACCGTCAACAACCTCGCCGACACGGGCGGAAACACGATCGCGACCGACACGACGTTCGCCTTCTCCGCTTTCGGCCCCGAGAAGGGCGGCCTGCGCATCGAGGCCTATTTCAACATCTCGGGCACCGCGGTGCAGGGCCTCATCGACGATCCGAAGTATCCCGCCTCCCCGGATACCTCCGGCTACGTGACGTCGTTCAGCAGCCGCGGATTCTTCACCGACGCCTCCCATGAGAACTACGGCGGGCGTATTCAGGGGTGGCTCGTTCCCACTGAATCCGCGGAGTACCATTTCTTCCTGCGCAGCGACGACGCGTCCCAGCTCTTCCTGAGCACGGACGACACCGAGGCGAATCTCCAGCAGATCGCCGAGGAAACCGGGTGCTGCGGCGCGTTCGAGGACCCGGCGCGGGATCCGGCGCCGACCGAGACTTCGGCACCCATCGCGCTGACCGCCG
>CAZYJB010000691.1:0-3187 GCA_964647675.1 uncultured Verrucomicrobiota bacterium
GCCATCGCCACAACGCCCGCGCCCAGCATCGTCAAGGGCGCACCCGCGTCGGGCACCGGCCGGCGGGACGAACTCGGACCGGTCGACAACGACTGCTGTTGGGCCGAAAACTCCAGATCGTCGACGACGTAGTGACCGACGCCCCAGCCGGTGGACTGGATGCGGATCTCGTCAATGCCGGCCCAGTTGAGCGTCAGCGTGAGTCCGAAGACCGCGTCGCCGCTGGGCATGTGCACCGACTCAAAGAGCTTCACGCCGTCGTCGTAGCCCTCGACGTACTGGTTGTGTCCGTAGCCTGCCAGCCAGAGGCTCTCGAGGGTCACCTCTTCATTGAAGCGGATCACGCCGAGGTTACCGAACTGGTTGTAGACGCGACTCACTCCCGATCCGGGCACGTACGGCCCATCGGCATTCGAGTAGTGACGCCAGCCACTGCTCCAATCCAGACCTGCGTATCCCGACGGCACCACACCGGCGCCGGCGAGATCCTCGAAGTCCAGGGAGACCGCCGACGCGGCGGGAACGACAACCAAGAGAGCGAGAGCGTAGCTAAGCGATTTCATGAGATGGATGATGGCGATTAGGTTTTGCGAACGGTTGGTTTGGTACTGAGAGCGCCCAACCTGCCGTTCATTTAGCAACCCCCGTGCCACAGCGGGTCCAGCCCTGTGCCGCGCCGCCTCGAACGCTGCCCGGACGCGAGTTGCGACGAATGCACGTAGAAGCAGGTGTTCCGCCGGAGGGCTCGGCGAACTGTCAAGCAGGCCGACAACTTTACACTCCGCGCGCCGACGGCCATCCCCAGTTCGCCGGCCCACGCCGACGAGTGGCGTTGCCGGTCCGCCGCCGCGGCCGATCACCCGCGGATGAGTGGCGGTTGCGGGGACGGTTTCTCAACGCTCACGAAGGAACGCATTGCGGATCTCGACATGTCCGTCATCGCGGCTGAGTTCCTGGAACCCGAGATGCCCGCGGCGCGGTCGGTCGCGGATCGGCGGCGCGGAGGTTCCGTCGTGGCGGGCCACGGCGGTCGTTTCCGAGGAAAGATCGAAGTCGTGGATCAGCACCCCGTTGAGCCGGACGCGGAGGCGGTCTCCGCGCAACCGGATCTCGTAATGGTTCCACTCCGTCGGACGGTAGACCTGCTGGCGCGGAGCCACGGCCCGATAGAGCCCGCCGGTCAGTTCGCTGGGCTTGGCCTCGGGGTTGTAGCGGAAGTCCGCCATCTGGAGTTCCATGCCGTCGAACGCCGGATCACCCGCCATCGGAGCGCGCAGCGCGAGGCCGCTGTTGCCCCGCGGACCCAGGCGGAACTCGTACTCCAGGTCGAAGTCTCCGTACTCCCGCTCGCTCATCAGCCAGCACCCGCGTTCCCCGCCACTGCGCAGGACGCCGCCCTGGACCTGCCAGATCGACTGGGCGGGGCCAGGTTTGGAAACGTCGTTCCACGCGCGCACGGTCCAACCGGCCGGCGTGCCGTCGGTCGGGAAGAGGGGAGTCCACGACCGCTTTTCGAGGGTCTGGGCGCAACCGCCGGTCAGGAAGAGTCCCAGCGCGAGCACGGACAGGCGACGATGCATGGCCGACGCTACCGCCGATTCCCGACGCGGCTCAAGCCGCGTCCTGTTGCGCGATCGGCCGGGGTTCGGGTTGAACCGCGAGAGGGCAAGGACCGGGTCAGGGCGTTTTCTTTTTTCGGGCGGCGAGCGCCTGAACGATCGCGGCCAGGAGGTCCTGGGCGGCGAGCGGCTTGAGCAGGTACTGATGCACACCGCAGGTCTGCAGTTCGCTGCGGCGTCCGCGTTCATCGAGACCGCTCCAGATGATCAACGGCAGTTCGCGGTCCATGCGCCGGAAGGCGCGTGCGAACATGACCCCGTCGAGCACCGGCATGTTGATATCGGAGACCACCAGGCGCACGGCCGAGCGGTGACGCGCAAACTGCACCAACCCTTCCGCGCCGTCCCCCGCCACAATGGCCTGGTAACCGTAGCGCTCGAGGGTGCGCCGCGAGAACTCGCGCACTGCCACCTCATCGTCCACCACCAGGATCATCTCGCCGTTGCCGAGCGGGCCCCCGTCGGGCAGCGGATGAAGCGGCGCCGGCCCCTCCGGGACCATGGCCGGAATCACGAGCACCACGCGCGATCCCTGACCGGGTTCCGCACGGGCCTCGAGGAATCCGCCATAGCGCCTCGCCACGGCGGCACCCAGGGCCACGGCCCCAACCCGCAGCCCCTCCGGCTCATTCCCAGACCGTGCCTTGCCTTCCTTCGGCGGCAGTCCCGCACTGGAATCCTCGATGCGGATCCGGACAAACGCGCCCGGGCCGACCTCCGGCTGGGCGGTGAGCTCGTCGACCCCCAGCTTGACGTTCTCCGCGGCCAGGAGCAGGCGCCCGCCATCGGGCATCGCCTGACGCGACTCCGTGCAGAAGCTCTTCAAGACCGTGCGCAATTGGTCCGCGTCGCCAATCACGCCCCACAGATCTTCCGGCACCTCCACCTGGACCTCGAACAGATTGGAAGAGGTTTCCTTCAGCCACCGCTCCGTCCCGCGCAGCAGGTCAACCATCGAAAGCAGACTGCGTTCCCCACCCACGCCGAGGCCAAGCGCCATGAGGGGCCGAATGGCGCTGGCGACGCGGCGCACGCCGGATTGGATCACGCCCGCGGCCTTCTCAAGGTCCGCCGACGGCGAATCGGGTTTCAGGATGGGGATGGAGAGCAGCAGCGGAGTCAGGGTATTGTTGATCTCGTGGGCCACGCCGCTGGCCAGCGCGGCGAAGGCTTCCATGCGTTCGGACCGGACCACCTGGCTCTCGAGCCGGCGCCGTGCCGAAATGTCCTCACCCACCACGAGCACGCCGGACGGACGTCCTGTCTCCTCGCGCAACAGTTTCCAGTGGAGTCCCACGGCGAGTGCGCGCCGGTTGGGCGTCGCAAGGTCCAGTTCGCCACGCCACTCGCCCTGCTGGCCCATGCGCTGGATGACACGCTCCACAACGCTGCTCTCCGCCCCGGTCAATTCCGCGAAACGCGCGCCCACGGCCTCGTTGGTGGACCAGCCGAACAGGCCGGCCGCGGCCTCGTTCCAGTACTCCACCACGCCTTGCAGATTCACGACCGCCACCGCCACGGGCGCCAGTCCGAGCACGCGTGCCTGGGCGCGCAGGACCGCCTCCACG
>CAZYJB010000692.1:0-3187 GCA_964647675.1 uncultured Verrucomicrobiota bacterium
TGAGGGAAACCGAAGGCCACACCAGGAAGCTGGATCAGGTCTTCCGGTCCGCCGGCGCCAAGGCTCGCGGCCGGTCCTGCCGGGCGACGGCGGTGCTGTTCGAGGAAGGGGCGGTGCTCGCCGCGGAGTTCCGGCGATCCCCGGCCTCGGACGCCGCGCTGATTGCCATCGCCCAGAAGGTGGAACACTACGAGATCGCATCGTATGGCAGCCTGCAGGAATGGGCGGGCGTGCTGGGCAATTCCGAAGGCGCGGCGCTGCTCGGCGAGATTCTCGCCCAGGAGCGAGACTCGAACCGGGTCCTCGATGAACTCGCCCGGGCCGGGATCAACCGCGGTGCCCTCGGGGCATTGCGCAGCAACGGAGTTCACCTGCGCCCGCCTACCGCGGGAGCGGACGCCACGGTGGCGCCTGCGCACGTCTATGGTGATCGCGTCATTCCTCGGATCCCGACCGGGGTAGGGCAGAAGGAGAGTGCGGCAAGGACGGGGCGAAAAGACCGTTCCAGGTCTGCCAGCTGACGCCACCAAGGCGGCTTCCGCGTCGTCGGCACCTCGCTTCCGCACCGGGAGTTTCACGAACTTCTTCGCGCGACATACAAAGGTTGCGGCGAGCGGTGTGATGGCAGTGAAGAGGGACTTCGCTGCCATGAGAGACGGCCTGGACGGACATCAATGGGGCACCCGACGCCCGAAGAGGGGGATGCGCCTGCTCGCGGTTGGAGCAGGAATCCTGGTCTTTGCGCTGGGCGTCACGCTCCCACGGGTTATGCGCGATACCGGGCTTCCCGGGCACGCTTCCTCGGACCTTCCTCCCAATGGCCCGAGAAAGGGCCGCGATCGCGTCCACCTTGGACCTGGCCGATGGGAGGGCTTCTCCGGCCGGGCAGAAGAGCGATCTGCGGAGCAGATCGTCGCCGACAAGCTGCGGCTGTTCTCGATGTCGCGCCGCAGCTTCGTGCGCCGGGTTGCTCATCGCCTGGGTCAGAACCTGCCCGCCGAAGTCGAGGCGTTCTTCGACGCGCTGGAGGCGGGGGACTGGGCCGAGATCGAACGGCAATGGACCGTCCTGTCCCAACGGTCCGGACAATACGAGGGATCGACTCATTCGCCGGAGTTGGATCCTTACTGGCCGGCCATTCTGGATGCGTACGGCGCAGCGGAGCAGGCGCACGCGTGGCCCGCCTCGAAACTTCTCGACTATGGCCACGCCATTCTCGAGGCGCTGCGTCCAGGCATGGTTTATGTGGGTGGGACCGATGAGGGGCGTTGGATCCCGACTCTGCTCAACGAGACCCGTACCGGTCCGGAGCGTGTCATCATTACCCAGAACGCCCTCGCGGACCTGCGCTACCTCGAGTTCGTGAACGAATTGTATGCGGGCCGGATCGACCCACTGACCAAAGAGGATTTCCAAGGTGCGTACCAGGACTACAAGTTGGATGTTGGGGCCCGCTGGGAACACGATCAGCAATTCCCGGATCAACCGAAGCAGGTGCGTCCGGGCGAGGACGTTCGCGTCAACGGGGGAGAAGTCGAAGTGGCCGGGCTGAAGGCGGTTATGGCGATCAATGAGAAGCTGCTGCGGGTCCTGATGGCGAAGAACTCCGACCTGGGGTTCGCGGTGCAGGAGTCGTTTCCCTTTCCGGACACCTATCCCGACGCATTGCCACTCGGGCCGCTGATGGAACTCGAGGCCCGGAACGAAGAGAACGCGTTCTCCCCCGAGCGCGCAGGGCAATCACTGGACCACTGGCGGGAGAAAGCCCAGGCGCTGCTGACGGATCCCGAGGCATCCGGGTCTCCCTCCGTGCTGAAGACCTACTCGAAGGACGTCGTCGCGGCGGCGAATCTGTTGGCGGCACATGAGTATGCTGCGGAGGCCGAGGAAGCCTACCGGCTTGCAAACCAGTTGTGGCCCGCGAATCCCGAGTCGGCCTTCGGACTCGCCAATCTCTACTCGGCGACCGGGCGAGAGGCCGAGGCACGCCAGGCACTCGAGACATTTGTTCGGCAGCATCCGGATCGGAAAGCCGATCTGGAATGGCTCAGCGGCAGTAAGCATCCAGCGACCGCTGAGAAGCCGTGACCGGATTGCTTCAACAGAGATGAACATGGCGATGTGTTGTGGAAGGGGCTGTGAGCCGCTGGCTCGCGCCGTGTTGGAAGGGAGGAAGGTCCAACGTCCTATTCGGGCGGTTGGGTTGCTCGCGGTCGCTCTCGCTTGGATTCCCGCAGGATGGGCCGAAGGACGTGTGACGGGTTGTCAGCCGGAGGAGCTCGAGGCGGCCCTGGCGGGGCGGGAGGTGGAACCGTGACCTTCGACTGCAGCGGGACGCTGGTCTTGCCCAGGACACTGCGAGTCACTGTCGATACGGTGGTGGATGCATCGGGTCATCAGGTGACTCTTGATGGCAATGGCCGGGTACGGATCTTCGAGGTGGTCGGAACTGCACGACTGGAACTCGTCAACCTGGCGCTCACCCGCGGACTCCACGAAGGGGCTCACGCTCCGGCCCCGGTGGACGGAGAGGACGGGCAGGGTGGCGCGGTGTGGGTGGACGCGGGCGGCTTGAGGGCTTCGAACTGTGTGTTCTCCTCGCATACCGCCAAGGGTGGCGGCGGGATCAGGTTCGCGTCGAATGCCGGAGCGGGTCGCGGCGGCGCTGTATATGTTCGGCATGCTGCGCTCGATGGGCGATTTCGGCGATCACGGCGGCTTGACGTCCACCGTCGCCCCGCATTCGGGCAGTCCGGCCATCGACGCGGCCGATCCTACGGCGTGTCCGGAAGTTGATCAGCGCGGGGTGCCTCGGCCCTCAGGGCAGGGATGCGACGTGGGCGCCTTTGAATGGTCAGGGCTCAATACACTTCTTGTGACGCGTGGGCATGGAACTCGTCTGACCATCGCTTATGCCGGTGAACCGCGGATGGACTACGCTTTCGAGACGTCCAGGGACCTCACATCATGGACGCTCGGGGCCATCCATCGGGCGGATGCCCTAGGTTACGTGACTTTTGATTGGCCAACCGCTTCAGAAGCGGACGCCTTTCGGTTCCTGAGGGTCTCCACGCCCTCCCCATCCCATCCCGCCACACTCGGAGTCGACGGGTCGGGCACAGGTTACTGACCGAGTCTCGCGCGCGGACTGGACACCGCTGCCATTCGGCCATGAGTTCCGCAGCAT
>CAZYJB010000693.1:0-3184 GCA_964647675.1 uncultured Verrucomicrobiota bacterium
CCGCATCGCGCCCACGAATCCGCTTGTTCAGTTGAATCTCGCCGTCCTGCGCCTCGGCTCGACCAACCAGCAGACTCGTCAACAGGCGCGCGCAGGCCTCGAGATTGTGACCCAATCCACCAACGACGTGCTGCGCTGCCGCGCCTTGCGCGACCTGGTGAGATTCCACCTGCGCGCGCAAGACACCAATGCCGCCCTCACTCTCGCCCGCCGGCTCATCAAGGATCCCGGTTCCGAGTTCAAGGACCGCCTGATCGAGCTCGATATCCTCGGCTCGGGAAACAGCCCCGAGTTCAAGGCGCTTCACAGCGCCACCCGTGACCTCGCCGCCAGCACCATCGAATCAAGGGCGCTCATGATCTCCTGGGAGGCCACCCGGCTCAATCCGGCGGATACGCTGGCCTGGATGGAGGGCATGCCCGCCGAGTCCAGAACCAATGCCTCCATCGCGATGATGGGTGCCGACCTCCGCGTCCGACTTAAGGACTGGCGGGGCCTCCAGGCCGCACTCGAGGGACAGACCTGGGGCGACATGGATTTTGTGCGGCTCGCCTACCGTACCCTCGCCCTGCGCGGGCAGAACCTCACCGCGGCGGCGGACGCCGAGTGGGGGCAGACCCTGAAGGCCGCCAGCAGTTCGACCGCAAACATGATCATGCTTCTTCGCGCCGTCGCCCAGTGGCGGTGGTCCCCGCAGATGCGGGAGGTGCTATCCATGATCGTCAGCCGAGCCCCAAATGAACGCTGGGCAGTCGACCTCCTCGCGCAGAATCTACACAGCGAAGGCCAGACGCGCCCCCTGCTTGCCTTGTTCCGTCAGCGGCTTTCCAACAACCCCAAGGACCTCGTCGCACGAAACAATGTCGCCATCATGGCCATGCTGCTCGAAGCGCAGGAATTGAAGCCCTTCGACCTCGCCCTTGAGGTCTACCAAGCTTCCCCCACCAATAGCGCGTTTGTGTCCACCTACGCCTACTCCCTACACCTTCAGCAGCGGAACACTGAGGCCCTCGAGTTATTCGCCAAGCTTCCCAAGGCCGACCTCGAGGACCCCGCGATCGCAGGGTACTACGGCCTTGTGCTCAAGGCCGCCGGCAACGCCTCTCAAGCTCGCCACTTCCTCGATGCTGCCTCCAAGGGCAGTCTGCTGCCGGAGGAAAAGCGCCTCTTCGATCGCGCTCGCTCCGGAGGCTGAGTGCCTCCGACCTGATCCCCGCCACTCACAGCCATCACGACGCCCCGCAAGTCTGCTTCCCATGCTTCGTATCCCGTTTTACCGCCCTTCCATCGGACAGGAAGAAATCCAGGAAGTCGTCGATACACTCACCAGCGGCTGGCTCACCACCGGCCCCAAGACGAAACAATTCGAGAAGGAGTTCGGCGAATACCTGCGCCACCGCCACTCGGTCGCCGTCAACTCCTGCACGGCCGCCCTCCACCTCGCGCTTGAAGCGGTGGGGGTGCGGCAGGGACAGACTGTGGTGGTCCCCACCATGACCTTCGCAGCCACCGCCGAAGTCGTGCGGTACCTTGGCGCGAGGCCGCTGCTTGTCGATTGCCGCGAATCCGACCTCAACCTCGATGTCGAGGACGCCGAGACGCGCATTCGCGACGCCATCGCCGAGGGACAAGACGTCACAGCCATCATCCCGGTGCATTACGGTGGGCAGATCGGCGACGTGGCCGGCGTGCGCCGACTCGCGAACCGGTACTCCCTGAAGATCATCGAGGACGCCGCTCACTGCTGCCCCGCGTCTTACCGCCAAGACGACAAGTGGCACACCGTCGGTTCGGACTCCGACATCAGCTGCTACTCCTTCTACGCGAACAAAACGATCACCACCGGCGAAGGCGGCATGGCCTGCACCCACAACGACGCCTATGCCGATCGCATGCGGATCATGTCACTTCACGGCATCTCCCGCGACGCCTGGAAGCGCTATACAGGAGAAGGCTCCTGGTACTACGAGATCCTCGCGCCCGGCTTCAAATACAACCTCACCGATATCGCGAGCGCGATCGGCCTTCACCAACTCCGGAAGTCGGACGGCTTCCACCGGCGACGAACGGAGATTACATCGCGGTACTCGGACCTCCTCGCTTCCATCGAGGAACTGATCCTGCCGCGACAGTTGCCTGATCGCATCCATTCTTGGCACCTCTACCCCATTCGGCTCAGGCTTCCGGAACTCACGCTCGATCGAGCGCAGTTCATTGCAGAACTTCAGAGACGCGGAATCGGCAGCTCCGTCCACTGGATGCCCCTTCACCAGCATCCCTATTATCGGGACACCTACGGATACACTCCTTCCGATCTCCCAGTCGCTGCCTCGATCTACCCCGGTCTGGTCACGCTGCCGGTTTATCCGGGCATGACGGACGGCGAGGTGGATGCCATCGCAAGCAGCGTCATCGAGATCGTCACGACCTCCAGACGCCCGACTTCTTCCACCTCGATGCGGTCACTTCCAGCGTGATCCATTCACGCGGTGGGCCAGCTCCAAGGATGGATCAGCCGCTGATGCCGACCTGCGTCGACGTCGGAAGCAGTAGGCGCGAAACCTGCATGTAGTGCGTGACCAAGGCATCTGGACTCGCCGTGCGCAACCGCTCCTCCGGCGTCGTGTTCGGCAGGGCGATGACGCGCAGGCCCGCCGCCTTGGCTGCGGTCACGCCCGCCACCGAATCCTCGATCGCCACGCTGCGCGTCGGGTCCACGCCCAACAGGGCCGCCGCGCGCAGGTACAGGTCCGGCGCCGGCTTGCCGCGCGCCACGTCCTGCACCGAAACGGTCGCGCGAAAGAACCGCTTGAGCCCCTTCAGCGCGAGCGCGCCATCGATCGCCGTGCGCAACGAGCCGGATGCCACGGCCAGCGGATACCGCCGCGCCAGCGCTTCGACAAGCCCCGGGATCGCGGGATAAACCGGCTCCTTCTCGCGCAACAGCTCGAGAAACAACGCCGCTTTGCGGTCGAGCAGCGCGTCCAGGGTTCGTCCTGCGTCACGCCCGGCCAGCAACTCGACCAGCGCATGACGGTCCGAGGTTCCGATGAAGCGATGCCAGTCGTCGGCAGGGGCGACGTCCAATTCGAGCTCCGCAAACAACCGCTGGAACGACAATTGATGCAACGGCTCGCTGTCGACGATGATGCCGTCGAGATCGAAGATCACCGCGTCGATGCCG
>CAZYJB010000694.1:0-3183 GCA_964647675.1 uncultured Verrucomicrobiota bacterium
CGCCAGGGCCGGGAGTTGCAGCCCACGGCGAAGGGTTTTTCGCTGATGGTGCTGCTCAACGGACTGGGCGTGGAGACGCTGACCAAGCCCGAGCTCACCGGCGAGTGGGAGCACAAGCTCAAGCAGATGGAGCGCGGCCAGTTGCAGCGCGACCATTTCATGGACGAGATCCGTCAGCTCACGCGCGACATCGTGGCGCGCGCCAAGAGCTACGAAGACGACACCATTCCGGGCGATTTCGGGAAGCTCATCACGCCCTGCCCGCGGTGCGGCAGCGAACTGGTCGAGACCTACAAGTCGTTCCAATGCCAGAAGCCCGGCTGCGGCTGGTCCATCTATAAGATCATCCTCGGCCGCCAGTTCGAGCCCGAGGAGGTCGAGGAACTCATCCGCAGCTCGAAGGTCGGTCCGTTGCGCGGTTTCCGCAGCAAGCTCGGGAGGCCCTTCGACGCGATGATGAAGCTCGGGCCGGCTCCCGAGTTCAAAGCCGAGTTCGACTTCGGCAACAGTTCGGGCGGCCCGGGCTCGGACCAGCCGGAGACGGCGCCCGACTTCACCGGCCAGGAGCCACTCGGCAAGTGTCCGAAATGCGGCGGTGCCGTCTACGACGGTGGCATGAAGTATGTGTGCGAGCGCGCCGTCGGCCCGTCGAAGTCGTGCGAATTCAACTCCGCGAAGATCATCCTGCAGCAGTCGATCGAACCGGCGCAGATGCGAAAGCTTCTCGCGGAGGGCAAGACCGATCTCCTCAAGGATTTCGTTTCCAAGCGCAACGGCCGTAAGTTCGAGGCCTTCCTCGTGGTCAAGGAGGGCAAGGTCGGATTCGAGTTCGCACCGCGCGCGGCCAAGGCCAAGTCGGCGCGATCGAAGGAACCCGCGGCGCCAAAGCCAAAGGTGGATTTCACCGGCATGACGCCGTTGGGAGCCTGCCCCATTTGTTCGGGCCGCGTCTTCGAAGGACCGGACGATTACCTGTGCGAGAACGCGCAGCGTGACACGAGGCCGTGCAAATTCCGGCCCGGACGTGTGGTGCTCGAGCAACCCGTGGACCGCGAGCAGATGTCGAAGCTCTTGAGCACGGGCCGCAGCGATCTGCTGGACAAGTTCGTGTCGCGCAAGACCGGGAAGACCTTCGCGGCCTTCCTCGTGCTGGGCGAACGCGGCAAGGTGAACTTCGAATTCCCTGAGCGGTAGGGTTCCAGGCAGGGCGCCGCGTCCCGGTAGCGCCGCGATGGCGGCGAATCCGCTCAGTGTAGAAGCCCGGCAGACGCGACGCGTTCGCGGGTCACCGCGGGATCGTGGTGATGGACGGCGATCCAGCCGCGGCGCAGGGCCGTGGCGACGTTCTCCCCGCGATCGTCGAGGTAGAGCAGTTCCGTGCCGCGTCGCCCGGTCATGGCCTCCACGGCGTCGTAGATCGGTTCGTCGGGCTTCATGCAACCCACCTCATAGGAGAGCACATACCCGTCGAAGCCGGCGAAGAACGGGTAACGCCTCCGGATGTAGGCCACCGCCAGATCGTTGGTGTTGGAGAAGATGAAGACCGGAACGCGACGCGCGCGCAGTTCGGCGTGCAGCGCGAGCATGGCCGGAATCTCGGTGAAGATGTCGGCGAAGAACTGCGCGAAGGTGGCGAAGTCACCCGGGAAACCGGTCGCCGACTTGAGACGTTCGAAGAACGCCTCGGCGGAGAGTTGTCCGCGTTCGTAGGCGGGGAGGAGGTCGGATTCGAGGAGCAGACGGGAGATCTCGTGAGGCGCCACGGAGGACTGCTCGGCGAAGCGGCGCACCACGCGGCCGTAATCGAAGTCGAGGAGGACCTTGCCCAGGTCGAAGACCACCGCGGAGGGTTTTGGCATGGCGCGCGTTGTGTGCCTGAACGACGGGCGGGTGCCAAGTGGAATCCCGGCCCCGCAGTGCTCAGGTGAGCGGGCGACGTCCCTCGAGCGCACGGCTCAAAGTCAGGTCGTCGGCGAAATCGAGTCCAGCACCCGCGGGAAGCCCCGCGGCGAGGCGGGTCACCTGCACAGCCCGGGCGGCGAGACGCTGCGCGAGGTAATGAGCGGTGGCGTCGCCTTCGACGTCGGTGCCCAGCGCGAGGATGACCTCGCGGATCGGCTCCGCTGCCAGGCGCCGGTCGAGAGCGTCCAGATTGAGGTCCTCGGGTCCGACGCCATTGACGGGAGAAAGTCGCCCGCCCAGGACGTGGTAACGACCGCGGAACGCACCGGACTTCTCGAGCGTGATCACGTCGGTCGGGCGCTCGACGATGCAGAGGGCGTGGGCGTCCCGTCCGGGATGTTCACAGATCTCGCAGGGGGACTGTTCGGTCAGGGCGCCGCACTTCTCACAGGAGCGAATGCGGCGGCGCGCCTCGGCGAGCGCGTGCGCCAGGAACTCGATCTGCGCGGGGTCGGACTGGACCACGTGCAGCGCGAGGCGTTCGGCGGAGCGCGGTCCGATGCCCGGCAACCGGGATAGGGCGGCCACCAGGACCGTGAGCGGCTCGGGCAGGCGCGTCATGATGGACGGGGCGGGAAGGGGATCGGAGCGACGCGCGGAGCGGCACGGCGTGGCGCCCGGGGGGATTCGCGCGTCCGAAGGGCCACCGTCAGATGAGACCGGGGAGCTGCAGCCCGCCGGCCACCGAGCCCATTTCCTGGTTCTGGATTTCCTTGGCCTGGGCGAGCGCGTTGTTGGCGGCGCTGAGGACGAGGTCCTCGAGCAGCGAGATGTCGGCGGGCGTGACGGCCTGGGGATCGATCTTGATGGAGGCGATCGTGCCGTCGCAGCGCACGACGACCTTGACGGCGCCTCCGCCGCTGGAGGCTTCCACGGTGCGACTGGCGAGCTCGCCCTGTTTGACCTCGAGCTGACGCTGGATCCGCGCCGCCTGCTTCATCAGTTTTCCGATGCTCGACATGGGTAAGTCTGGGGTTGGGGGGACTCGTTGCTGCGTGAAAAACCGGAGCGCGAGCTAAGCGAACGCGGCGCGGACCTGCAATCCTCATCTTCCCGGGGAGCCACCTGACGCTTGCAAATTCCCGCGCGCGGCAGTCACTCTGCCCAGCCCGTCGGCACATCACCGGCTCCTGACTTGAGCCGGCCCTTTGTGCCGTTGGTGGTTCCGTAACATGAGCGAGAAGCCCGAATTCGAGCTGGATCTGGATCTCCAGCTGTTGC
>CAZYJB010000695.1:0-3180 GCA_964647675.1 uncultured Verrucomicrobiota bacterium
GCGTATCTCACCCCGGCAATCTCGCCGAGACCGGCGATCTTGACGTCCACTTTGGGAACCTCGGGCACCACCGGAGCCGGTGGTGCGGGAGGCGGCAAGGGCACCGGATCCTTCAACCGAAAAGCGTTGCGCGCGACAATGGCTGCATACGGATTCCCGGGCAGAACCGGCGGGTGATTGTCCTCCCCAAACGCCGCTCCGACCTCCCCCACGCCACCCTCGGAGGTGCCTTCGGCCGAGACCGGCGCATTGTCTGCGGAGTCGGTATCCCCGTTCTCCCCTTCGGCC
Source organism: uncultured Verrucomicrobiota bacterium (assembly GCA_964647675.1). Taxonomy (GTDB): domain Bacteria; phylum Verrucomicrobiota; class Verrucomicrobiia; order Limisphaerales; family CAIMTB01; genus CAIMTB01. Next base: position 289 of record CAZYJB010000695.1, read on the forward strand.
GGCCCAGGGTTCTGTGCCCACGCCAGCCCGGGCACCAGCGCGAACGAGAGCGCGGCGCCGAGCCACCGTGCGCTGCGGCGGGAATGAAGGAGGCGGACCAGCTGGGTCATCGTTTTCACAGTTGTCGATCGATTGGGGCGCCCTGCGACAGGCGCGCTTCAGGGTTCAACAGTCTGGTCTCCTCAAAGTTGCGCCGCGCTTTGGACCCTGCCCTCGCACGCGGATCCCGGCAACCCCGGTTTCCAGCGGATCAACGGTGTCTGCGCCACCCGGCCGGCGAGTGTCTTCCGCAACGTCCTTGGGTCTGCCTTGCGGCTGCGCTGGGTCGCCCCGAGTTTTTCCTTGGCGCCCGGCGGGGATCCGCCTATTGAGGCGGCCAGCGTTGGTGTCCGGTGGTGTAATGGTAGCACAACTCCCTTTGGAGGAGTTTGTCTTGGTTCGAATCCAAGCCGGACAGCCACGTTTCGTTGGGGTTTTTCGATTTTTCGGGAAAAGCTGACAAATTCGGCCGCGTGAAGGCCGCGTCCCGACCGACGAACTCCACCCCCCCGGAATCGCCCCGGAACATCGCTTTCGAGGTCTCGCGAGGCTCGGTTTCGGTTCAGGTCTATCCCCTCAAAGCCCGTGGGCATTGGCAGGTTTGCTGGTACGCCGCCGACGGCTCCCGTACGCGCCGCACCTTCGCCCTGAAGCAGGAAGCGGAAGCGTTCGCGAAGGCACGAGCCCGGGAGCTCTCGCGACAGGCATCCGGAGTTCGCACGCTATCCACCGAGGAATCCGCCTCGTACGAAGCCGCCCGACGAATTCTGGATCCGTTGGGAGTTCCACTTCACATCGCGGCCCAGGAGTATGCGCGCCGGCATCCCGCCAATCGTCCGAAGAAGGCCGTGAGCGACGTGGTGCGAGAGATCCTCGCCGAAGACAAATCCCGCGGCCTCTCACGGGCCTATCAGGAAACTCAGGGAATCCTTCTGGGCATCTTCGCCAGGAGCGTCGTCATGCCCATCGCCAATGTCCGGCCAGACGATATTCAGGAATACCTCGCGAACCGGCCCGTGTCCGCCAAGAGCGTGCTTCATGAACGCGCCGCGATCGTGCGTCTGTTCAATTACGCCCGGCGTCGCAATTACATCACTCGCGAGCATGCCGCCGAGATCGCCGATGTGCCCAAGCCGCGCCTGCGTCCGGCGGAAGTCCTCACCATCACCGCCAGCGACCTCGTGCGCTTTCTCGATGCCGCCCCTTGGGGAGAACTCGCGCGAAAAGCGAAAATCAAATACTCGCGCAATGCCCTGCGCCATTCCTGCATTTCGGCGCATCTCGCCCGCGAACAGGATCCCGCGCGCGTCGCCTTTTGGGCGGGCAATTCCGCCCGCGTCATCCAGCAGGCCTACTGGGCCCGGTGGACGCCCAGTCTCAGCGACGAATGGTTCGCGGTACGGCCGCCAGGATCTCCGTCGGCGCCAGTTCCTCCCCTTACCGGTTCTGGGGCATGAGGCGCTGTCGAAAGCGTCGTGATTCGCAAACTTCGTCGGTTGACACGACCTCGCAGCGCCCGAAGTCAATGCATCAGACGTGGGGATGCCTGTCATGGTCGCCCCAGCGTTGCGAAGCGATTCCTTGTCGTCACCGCCGTCGTGAGCGAGCGCGGTTGGTAGAGTGCCGGCGTGAACGCAAACCACGACGAATCGCCCAAATCCACACCGTCCCCTGTCGATCCTACGTCACTCCGCCAACAGCCGCGGGTGGTGCAATTGCCCGACGGTTCAGAGATCCTCAACAAAGCCGAGGTCGCCCGGCGCCTGGGCGTCACCGAGCGCCACATCGAGTACCTCATCAAGACGCGTCGCATCCCTCACCTCCGCCTCGGCTCCAAGGCACTGCGCTTCGTTTGGGCTGATGTCGTGCGGGAGTTCACCGTCGGCAGTCCAACCACCTTCCGCACGCTGCAGTGAGCCATGGCCACCGAAGCGAGTTCGCGCAGTCAGCCAGACGCCGCGTTGGGATCTCTTGGCGCCCACGCGAGAGCCGCCGATGTCCTACGTGCGTTCGGTCTGGCGTTGGCCGCTGATCCCATCCCCGACGGGAAGATTCATCGGGTGAACCACTGCGCGGACGACCGTTCGGACGGGGCCGGCTGGTACGTCTATCATTCGGAGCCAGCGCTGCGCCTGGCCTTCGGTTGTTGGCGTTGCCATCCCGAAGCTCGGCATTGGACGGATCCGGAACACCGCGCTTCGCGATCGGATGCCTCCGAAATCCGTCGCGCCAACGCGAGGCGTGCTCGCGACATCGAACGCGATCGCCGGGAGGTCGCCGAACGAACGCGCAGTTGGCTCGCTCAACGCCAACCGGCGGCAACCTCGCATCCCTATTTGCATTTCTAGGAACCTTCTGCGGCGCCCTGCCTGGAACCAAGTCCTGACTTTTAAACGGGTTTCCGAAGGCCAATACGGCGCTGAGAACCGCGCCGTTTGTTTCGATGGCGGCCGTGCCTGTCCCCCGGACGACTGCGGCAGCCTCCCTGGGTACGAGGAATTGCTCGCGGCCCTCGCAAACAAAAGGCATCCGTACATCTCGCCATGAAGCGGTGGCTGGGACGCCCCTACGACCCGGAAGCATTCTCGCTCGAGAGGGCCGACCGGTACCTGGCCAGGATTCCTTGGCCCCGGGTCAGCATCACTCAACATGGGAAGATCCTCGGCGCAATGTACCGAGCGAAAGGATAGCTCGGGAGAATTGTTTCTAGAAGCTGTCGCGCGCGATCCGACGCCGCCCACCCCTGGCAGTCTTTCGGGTGGCCGGCCCGGACGCCCACAAGTTAGACGGAAGCCAGCCGCCGCCATGGACCCGCATACCTCATGAGAAGGTCCATCGCCGTCATGGCTCTGC
>CAZYJB010000696.1:0-3178 GCA_964647675.1 uncultured Verrucomicrobiota bacterium
GTCCAGAGGGTGGTTGCGCGATAGTCGCTGTTGGGGCGGTCGTCGCGTTCGTTCCGGTCTCCCTGGACATGATGGACGTCCACGCTATAGGCGAGCGGCGCGAACGTGCCGTACTGGGAAACCTGCTGCTCCCACCGGCCCTCGGAGCTCACTTCCGTGAAGACCATCCCGCCCAGTCCGTCGCGCTCGAACAGGGGCGAGTACTCCTGCTGCGAGACCATCGTGGAGAGTGATCCGGCGCCGACCGGAGCAAGCAGATGACCGACCAGATGCTCGCTCAGCCACGCTGTTTCGTAGCGAAGCGCGCCCTGGTAGGGATCGCGCTGCCGATCGAACGTGCCGGCGAGGAAGAGATGCGCCGCGGCATTGGCGAAATCGGCATTCACCGCCGCCGCGGCCTCCTGCGTGCCCACTTCGAGCAGACCCGCCTCGCGATACAACGCGGCTAGGTTCCCGCCCCTCACCGCCCGGTCCTGGTCCAGCAATCGCGTCGACCGGAATCCGGCCCGCCGTTGGTTGAGCCGCATCGAATCCTGAAGATCCGAAATCGCCTCGTTGACGCGATTCTCACGATACCTGACCAGCGACCGCAACAATGCCGGCGTCGGATCGTGGGGATCCAGCCGGCGTGCGTGCTCGAGCTGCTGGATCCCGTTGGTTCGCAGGGCGAGGTCGGGATCCACCAGGCCCGCCGACTCATAATAAGCGCGGCCAAGATAGGTGCGCAGAAGTGACCGCTCGGGCTCGGCCCGGACTGCCTGCTCGAGGTCGGCGAGCGCCGCGGATTCCGGATTCGCCCGCCAGCCGGGGAATAGCGACGCACCCCATGCGCCCTTGGGCGCTTCTCCGCTCCGAAATCGCTCCAGCCCCGAGCCAAGCCAACCATTGCCCAGACGTGGGTCGAGGATTGCTGCCTGCCGGAACGCCGCGCGCGCCTCGTCGCGCTGGTTGCGGGCCCATGCCAGGAAGCCCGCCAGCGCCACCGCGTGGGGATTCTCGCTCTGATGGCGACCGGACTTTTCCAAGGCGTCCTGCGCCCTCCTGATCTCGCCAAAGCTGAACTCGAGTTCCGCCAGTCGCACCCAGGCGAAGCCGAAGTCACCGGCCTCTTGCGTCGCCTGCTCTGCCGCGGCTCGCGCTCGCTCCAACGGATCCCGCTCCCGGTGCCGGACTCCGCGTTCGCTCCCGCCCGGATCACCCAGTTGCTCCACATAGGATTCGGCCAGCCAGGCCGAGGCGCTCGTCGGCGATGACCGACCCGGAGCTGGCCGGCGTTGCAGCACCTTCACGAGGGTTCTCACGCTCTCCGCGACCACCCTGAGCGGATCGTCGGCGTTCTTCCCCTGGATCACCGCCCCGATGAGTTTCTCGGCCTCCGCCGCGCCTCCGACAACGAGGTAAAGGGAAGCGAGGTAGATCCGCTCCCGATCGTCCTCCACGGCACGTCCCATGGGATACTCCCGCAGGGCACCCACCAAATCCCCGACTTCGTATCGTGCCAGCGATGACGCGAGGTCAGGGAGAGTCTCCGCGTCGAGTCCCACGTCCGGCAGGTAGAGGAATCCAGGGTAGTAGAGGAAGTTCTGTGCGAGTCGATCGAACTGCCCGGCCTCGAAGTAGGGAACCTTTCTGAGTCCCTGGGTTGGTGCGTCGTATTCACCGGCCTCACCACTGCGCAAAGTGACGCTGTCCGAAGGTCGATCCTGCTTTCTCATCTCAACCTCTCCTTGCGCGACGCGCACGCGCACCGATCCGTCGTGCCCGACCCAGACCTCCAGATCCGTGCCTTTCACGCTGCAGAAGACCGTCGTGGTCTCCCACGCCCAAATCGCCGAGGCCAGGCGACTCATGAGGTGGTAGACCCCCGGACCCAGCGTCACGGTCTCGACGCCCTCGGGCATCTGCGCCTGCCCGCCGCCCGAGATCCTCATGCTGCGCAGCTTGGGCACGGAGGGCGTCGGAAAGACGAGGATACCCACCTGGGAGGTCGAGCCGGCGCGAATCCATTCCCGCGAACGCAAGGTCTGGCCCTGAAAAGCATTCGTCCAGCGCGGGACGGGAAACGCCGTGAGCGCCGAACCCACGAGATTGGTGATCTGCGCGACCTGCGCCGGTTCCTGGGCGCCAACCCCGGCAATGCGCCAGGCCGCGATGCCCAGCCAAGCCAACCAGCGCCACGGTGTCCGCCATCGACCACGCTCACCAGCCTGGCGTCCGCTGCTCACGCGATCCCGGGGCGGACGGTTGACTGCAGATTCGGGACGCGTTTCGCACGGCGGCGGCTGGCCGGAATCTTCATCTCCAGGCGTGCGATCGATTCCTCTGAGAGCGCCGACTGGTATTCGGCGCGGACCTGACCATCGGCCACTTTCGCCAACGACGGCGGAAGCTTGTGGCCCTTCGCCTGCCACAGCCGCAGATGCCCCGCGACATCGTCCACCCATACCGGAAGCACTGGACGCCCCGAGTCCCGCGCAGCGTCCAGTTCAGCGATCACATGGTCCCCGTCCAGCCGCGACGCCGTGTAAACCCCGGGGGTCAGGATGAGCAGCACACAACTGCTCCGCGCGATCTCACTTCGGACGACCGCAGAGATGCCGCCGGAGCGGTCCTCGTCGATATCCAGGAAGGTCTCGACGCCCCGGGTTTTCAGTCCGCGGGAAATGTTCTGCGCCACTGGGAGGCCGTCCACGATGCGGTAAGAGATGAAGACGCGCTTCAAGGGAAGAAATGAAGCCGCCACGGCCGCGACCATCTGAAGTCCCGCCAGGGATACCCACGGAAGCACCCGTCCGAAGCGAAGAAACACCACCAGCGTCACGAAGAGGATGAGAACCGCCATCCCCGCGGCGATGGCCACCGCCTGAAGCGGTGTCCAGCGCGGGAACAGCAGCGCGACCACCAACGCCACGCCCAAGGCCAGAACCGCCTCCTCGCCTCCCGACGGCGGGGTCAGGAAGCCCAAGTGCGTCGCCGGTGTCTCGCCGCCATGCATCAGGTTCCTATAAAGGGTCGCGTGAATCTCCGCTCCCCCCGTCAATGCGCCAAAGCGCGGGGTTAAGGGCGTCGCGTGACGGTCGGTCTTGGACGCTGGATTCGTGCTCCTCAGCGACGGCGGTCCGAGCCCCACGCAGACCCCCCGGTTCCCCACCAGAGGCGCGAGGTTGGTCGCGCTGGA
>CAZYJB010000697.1:0-3175 GCA_964647675.1 uncultured Verrucomicrobiota bacterium
GTGGCCGGCTTCGGACGCCACGATCAGGGCCAACTCGGCGGCCGCCCCGCCGCTCCCGGTGAGGCGTATGCGCGGGTCGCGCTGCCCCCGGGAACCGTCGGACTCTCCGCGGGCGCCTACCATGGCGTCGCGCTGCTCGCCGACGGATCGGTCTGGACCTGGGGCCGCAACAAGGAAGGACAGCTCGGCCGGCCCGAAGTCTTCGAACCGGGCGCGCCCGCGCCGGTTCCCGGACTTCCTCCCATCCGCTCCATCGCCGCCTCCGCCCTGGCCACGCTCGCGGTCGATGTCGATGGCGCGGTGTGGATTTGGGGCGTGCTCGACCCCGACACTCCCAACCCGAGGCGTGAGCCGGGCCAGATCGTCAACCTCGGACCGGTCCGCGCCGTCAAGGCGGGGCGTTCGCATGCGCTGGTCACCCTCGACTCCGGCGAAGCGTTCGCCTTCGGCAACGACGACTTCGGTCAGCTTGGGAACCGCGCCCTTCAGTCAATCGAGGTGGTCTTCCCGAACCGCGAGATCGTGTATCAGCCGATTTTCACCTATGTGACCAACATTGTCGAAGTGGACGAAGTGCGTTCGCAGTACACGACGCGCGAGGTTTCGCAATGGGTGCCCATCCTGCAATGGTGGCAGCGCTACGCGCTCAACGTGGTCGACTACGCCGCCGGCGGCGTGGCTCCCGTGGTGCGCCCGGCCCTCACCTTCCCCGGCGAACTGCGCGGCGTTGCGCAGGGCGGCGACCTGTTGTTCTCCGTCGCGCAGAAAATCGAGGGCACGACCAACACGGTCACACGCGAGATCCTCGACGTGTCGGCCTACGACGGCGTCGCCGTGTTCGTGGGCGAGCCGACGACGCTCGCCACCAACTACGAGGTGACCTCCCACGTCGAAGCGACGCCGGACGGTCATGTGCTCCTCGCGCAGGGATCGTGGAGCTCGCCCGACAAGGGCCGGCTCCGGCTGCTGAAGCTCGACGGGACACGTCTGGCGCCGGTGGCGGATGTGTCGCTCCCCAGCATTCCTCAGGAGACGCAGTTGCTGGGATCGGCTCTGCTCGTGCGCGGCTCGGGCACGTTCGAAGTGTGGGACGTGACCTCGCCCGCCGCGCCGCGTTCCATCCCGGCCATCGACCATGGTTGCGTCTGGTTTTCCCTCCGCGATGCCACCGGCTCCGCCGAAACCGGGTGGTGGGTCCCCGGCGGCGAGTACGGCACCCTCCGGCTCGCACCGCGCTGATCGAAGCCGCTCCGCGGACCACAACCCCAGCGCGGACACACGACGCAGAAGCAACGCCCGCCCCCCGCCCGTCGACACTCACCGGCGGTCGGGGGGCTCTTTCATCCTCTTGATATCCGTCAACGCCGCCCCTTGCGGGGTGGCCTACGTTGACGTCATGGAATCGGTCGTGATCGACGTGGACGCGCGAGGGTTGGTTCCACCGCAACCGCTCGTCCGCATCATGGAAGTGCTGCCCCGCATCGCCGGCGGTGGTGAGATCCGCGCCCTCACGGACCGGCGGCCCATCCACCTTTATCCTCTGCTTGAACTCCGCGGCTATCGGAGTGAAACCAGCGAGGCCCCCGACCATGGCTTCCTCACCGTCATCCGCGCACGGTCTTGAATCGCGCGCGGGCTCGCGCCCGGCTCCGGCGGCGACGCCACCTCCCGCGCGCCCGTCCTTCACACCGTCGACCGACGTGGCTGTCCCGCTTCTGTTCATGGGAGCGGGCATTCTCAGCCTCGCGATGGCCATCGGTCTGCTCGCGGGGCATCCCGCAACCCTGGTCGACTACCACTATCACCAGGCCACCGTGGCCATCGTGCACCTGGTGGTCCTCGGGTTCATTCTCTCCGTCATCATGGGAGCCACCTACCAACTGGTGCCCGTCGTGCTCGAAACCCGCCTGCACAGCCCGCGCCTCACGCGCTGGCACCTGCCGATCCACGCCGTCAGCGTCGCCGGCATGGTGGTGTCCTTCTGGACCTGGGACATGAAGAACCTCGGCCATTTCAGCTCGGGCCTCATCTTCGGTGCCTGTCTCTTCGCATGGAATCTTGGCGCCACCATCCGACGCTCGCGCCGGGGCGGTCCGGTGGCCGTCGGTCTGACTTTGAGTCTGGTCTGGTTGCTGGGCGTGATGGGCATGGGCATCGCCATGACCGCGGCCAAGAGCACCTACGAACTCGTCGACCGCGCGGACCTGCATCCGCTCCTGCTCTGGCCGCTCCAACGGCTGCAGCAACTGGGCGCCTGGATCGCCACGTTCGATGCGCTGGCTTTCATGCACGCGCACGCCCACCTCGGCATCCTCGGCGTGTTCGTCACGCTCACCATGGCCGTCGCGTACCGACTCGTGCCGATGTTTCTCGTCAGTGATCTCGCGTCCCCGCGGCGCGCCCTGGCTTCGCTGGTGTCCGTCCACGTCGGAATCCCGTTCCTGGTCGTGGCCATTGCTTGTCAAAGTCCGTGGAAGCTGGCCGCCGCCGCGCCCATCGTGGCGGGCCTCGTCCTCTACGCCTGGGAACTCCGCGCCACCGTCAGGGCCCGCCGCCGCGTGAGCATCGACTGGGCGTTGACCGCGTTTCTGATCTCGCAGGCCGCGCTTGCGCCGGCGGTGCTGCTGGGCCTCGCGCTGGGCTGGCCTGACATCCCGCTGTCCGACGCCAGCGGCCGTGTGCAGGGGGTCTATGGCACCGTTGCCATCCTCGCGATCCCCTCCCTCGCCATCCTGGGCATGCTGCACAAGATCCTGCCCTTCCTGGTCTGGTACGCCGCCTATTCACGCCATCTGGGAAGCGCGCGCACGCCGGCAGTTCAGGAGATGTACTCGACCGCGGCGCTGGCGGTCTGCGTCATGGCGTTTGTCGTCGGGACCGGACTCCTCTGCCTGGCGCGACTCCAGGGTTCGCTCGTCATCGCACAGCTCGCGGTGGGTACCCTCGCCGTGAGCATGTTCGCGCTCTTGTGGAACTGCACCCGCATCCTGCGCCACCTCGTTCGCCCCAGTTTGGCGCCCCTCCCCGCCGCCGCGAGCGCGGCATCGCCCGCACATCCATGAATGCTCCCGCCACCGCCACCGCCAATCTCGAAGCCCGCGCCTGGGACGCCCTGCACGGCGTCATCGACCCGGAACTGGGGGTCAACCTCGTCGACCTCGGGCTCATCTACAGT
>CAZYJB010000698.1:0-1899 GCA_964647675.1 uncultured Verrucomicrobiota bacterium
GTTGCTGGCCGAGGCGCGGCGCGAGGCGGAGTCGCTGGCCCGCGACGCACGGCTGCAGGCCAGTGAGGAGCTGGCGCGGTTGCGCGACCAGGCGGATCAGCAGCATCAGCGCCGGCGGGTGGACCTGGATGAGACGGAGCGTCGCCTGCTCGAGCGCGAGCGCCTGGTGAACCAGCAGCTCGAGCGCCTTTCCGGCGAGGAGGAGCGCGTGCGGCGCCGGTCCGAGGAAGTGCGCCAGACCGAGGCCGAGTTGGCGCAACGCCACGAGGCCCACCAGCGTGAGCAGCAGAAGGTCCGGACCGAACTCGAGCGCGTGGCGCAGTTGTCGGCGACCGAAGCGCGCGACCTTGTGCTGCGGCAGGCGCGGGACGAGACCGTGCACGACGTCGCCAAGCTGACCCGGCACCTGATCGAAGATGCGCAGTCGCGGGCAGAGGAGAAGGCGCGCCATCTGCTCGCCACCGTGGTGCAGCGGTACGCCGGCGAATACACCTTCGAGAGCACCACGACCTCGATCGCCATTACGAGCGACGAGATCAAGGGCCGCATCATCGGACGCGAGGGTCGCAACATCCGCGCCTTCGAGTCGGCCACCGGCGTCACCGTCCTGATCGACGACACCCCGAACGCGGTCGTGATCTCCGGCTTCGACCCCGTGCGACGCGCGGTGGCGCGCGAGGCGATGTCGCGGTTGATTGCCGACGGGCGCATCCATCCGACGCGCATCGAGGAGGTGGTGGGGGCCGTCCAGCGCGAGATGGAGGAGAACATCCTGCGCCTGGGCGAGGAGGCGGTGGCGAAGGTGGGGCTCGCTCCCTTGCATGTGGAGACCACGCGATTGCTCGGGCGGCTGCGGTTCCGCCACAGCTTTTCGCAGAACATCCTGGATCACTCGATCGAAGTCGCACGCCTGTGCGGGCTGCTGGCGGCCGAATTGGGCGAGAACGTCGAGGCGGCCAAGCGCTCCGGCCTGCTGCACGACATCGGCAAGGCGGTGACCCATGAGGTGGAAGGCCCGCATGCGCTGGTCGGCGCGGACCTGCTGCGCCAGCACGGCGAGGATCCGCGCATCGTGAATGCCGTGGCCTCCCATCATCAGGAAGTCGAGTCGGAGGGCCCGCTTGGTGTCCTGGTCAGTGCTGCCGATGCCATCAGCGCGTCGCGACCCGGCGCGCGGTCGGAGACCATGTCCACCTACCTTCGCCGGGTGGAGAACCTCGAGCGGATCGGCGCGTCGTTTCCCGGCGTGGAAAAGTGTTTCGCGGTCCAGGCCGGACGCGAGCTTCGCGTGCTGGTGCGCCCGGACCAGCTCGACGACGACGCCGCACTCCTGCTGGCGCGCGCCATCTGCCGCAAGATCGAGGATGAGCTTCAATATCCCGGCCAGATCCGGGTGACGCTGGTGCGCGAACTGCGCTGCGTGGAGTACGCCAAGTAGCTTCCGAACCTCCCGATCGTCACGGGATGAACGCGTCGCGGCGTCACCGCGCGTGGTCGGCCTCGGGATGACTCACGGTGAGGATCGTCGCCGGCGGCGGTGTCGGGAGTTCATGGGACGTTGTCCGGCCCCCAGGCCAGTCCACCCTCAATCGTCGCCACCTGGACGCATGGCCGAGGAGCACGGTGGGCGGGGACTGCGCCAGGCGGCCCGAGCCGGCCGACACTTCCTGCACGGCCCCCGCGACGCCTCGGTCGTCCATCGGACGCACTCGTGCGCCAATGGCATCCGGATTCGCGGACGTTCCGCGCAGGCGGACTCGAAGCGCCGCGGCGCCCCGCTGATTGCGCATCAACCGCGTGGTGCCGCCGAAGAAGGTAGCGAGCACTTCCGGGCGTCCGTCCTGGTCCAGGTCGGCCGCGGCCACCGCGCGGCCTTCGCCCGTCCAGCGGATGCCCGAT
>CAZYJB010000698.1:1909-3174 GCA_964647675.1 uncultured Verrucomicrobiota bacterium
ACGGCGGCCAGGGCGCCGCGCCCGTCTCCCCGCAGCCATAGTCCCAGGCCGGCGTCGTGAAAGCCCTCGGCACGCGGCAGTCCCCGGGTGTTCTGGGAGACCACGAGATCGGTATGCCCGTCGCCGTCGAGATCCACGGCCGCGAGTCCGAAGACGGGCGAGCGCTGCGCCTCATCCGGCAGCGGCAGCAGCTCGAAACGGTCACCCCGGTTGAGGAGGACCACAGAATCGAGGATGGCCAGGGTGCGATGCTCAAGCGACGGAAGGTCGGCTTGGAGGAGGTCCTCAATCGTGGCCTGCGAGAACGCCTCGTGCGTGGAGAAACGCGCCACCAGTCCCGGGAAGGCACGTCCGAGGAGCGTGAGGTCCCGGAACGGCAGGCGGCGTCCGGTGCCCGCTTCGCGAAAGGACTCGAGCCACGCGAATCGCCCGGAGCCGTCGGCGTCGCCAAACCACAGATCCATCGGCGCGGCTGGAGTTGGGTGCCGCGGCGTATTGCGCCCCCAGTTCCCGCAGGCGAGATCGGTGCGTCCGTCGCCGTCAAAATCCCCCGCCGCCACCGCAGTCCACCAGCCCGTGAGTTCGGACAGAGGCCACTCCCGGCGGTCCGCCTCGGATCCCGGCAAGGTAACGGGAGGATCCCAGAATGACAGCGTACCGAGGGTGTTGGTGGCGAGGCGGAGGGCGCCCCACTCGGTGGCGAGGACGAGATCCGGCGCGCCGTTGGTGTCGAGGTCGGCGAACAACGCCGCGGTCACGTGTCCCGCGAGGGCGATGGCCGGCGGCAGGTTGGTGACCGCGTGAAAGCGGCCATCGTCGTTCCGAAACAGCACCGACGTCCCACCCGACGGGTAGCGCGTCACGGGAGACCGCGCGCCGGCGAGGAGATCGAGGTCGCCATCGAGATCGACATCCGCCGCCGCCAGCGGACCGAAGCCACCGCGTTGCCCGGTCGCGGGAAGGTCGGTCACCGAGCCATCCACGAGTGAAAGGAGCCGGATTCGGGCAACCGCGGACGGTCCCTGCGCGGGGTCGGGTTCGGCCTCGGCGACGGCCATGACCGTGGTGTCCGGGCGCGAACGGAATCCCAGGATGGCGCCGAGCTCGACGGCGTGGGTGCGGTCGAAGAGGGGGGCCTTTTGCGGCACGAACGTTCCGTCCCGTTGCTGGCGATAAGCGCGCGGTCGCCCGCCGCGTGACGTCCCGAGGAGAAGGTCCTCCAGGCCGTCGCCCGAAAAGTCGAACCAGGCAATGGCCGGGCCCTG
>CAZYJB010000699.1:0-3173 GCA_964647675.1 uncultured Verrucomicrobiota bacterium
GGGCGTGGGAGGATCGGCTTTCATGGCAGCGTGGGGTGGGGGTGGGAGGGGGAGATATGGCGCCTCAATGGTCGAGCACCTCGACCTGGACCTCGTGACGCCGGCCCTGGACGGTGAGCACCAGGTGCTGACCGGGGCCACGCGGCGCGGGGACCCGATTCGAGGTCGAGGTGGACGCGGACGCGGCAGCCTGGCCGGATGCGGGAGCTGGAGGGGATGCAGGAGCGGGTGCGGCGCCGGCGCCTTTGAGCAGCGCCTCCACCTGCTGGGGAAACATCGCGTACAACACCGCCGTCTCGTCATCGGTCGGAAGCCCCTTCGATGCGCACTCGGATCGTACCTTCTCCAGTCCCGGCGGCAGCAAGTCGGCGGGACGTCCCGTGATCGGCTTGCGGCCGGTCTGCCGTTCGACCTGGGCCAATACCGTGGGATCGATCGGACCCGGAGTGGAACCGTACTTCCCGAGGGCGATGTCCTGGGCAGGCTGGCAGACCATTTTCCAGCGCCCGAACTTCACGTTCATCATCGCCTGCGTCCCGACGATCTGGGAGGTGGGCGTGACCAGCGGCACCCAGCCGAGGGCTTCGCGCACCACCGGGATCTCCTTCACGACGTCATCGAATTTTTCCGACATTCCCTGCTCTTTGAGTTGGGTGCGGAAGTTCGAGAGCATGCCGCCCGGCACCTGGTAGATGAGGATGTCGGAATCGACGCGCTCGTTCGCGTGGCTGGTGAACTTCTCGAGCTCCTTGTAGACGCCTTCGAAGTAGGCCCGCAGCTCCGCGAGTTTGCGCCCGTCGAACGCCGGGCACCGCGGGTGCCCCTCCAGCAGCGCCAGCATGCGCTGCGTGTCGGGCTGCGAGGTGCCGTTGGCGAACGGCACGATCGAGACTTCCACCGCATCCACGCCGGCATCGATCGCCGCGAGATACGTCGCCGCGCCCAGCCCCGCCGTGTCGTGCGTGTGCAGGGTGATGGGGATCCCGATCCGAGCCTTGAGATCGCTCACCAACCGGTGCGCGATCCGCGTCTGCAGGATGCCCGACATGTCCTTGATGCCGATGGAATCGCACCCGAGTTTCTCGAGCTCCACCCCCATGCGTACGAAGTTCTCCACGGTGTGGACCGGACTCAGCGTGTAGCACAACTCCCCGCGCGCGTGGCGTCCGGAGCGTTTCACCGCGCGGATGGCCGTGGTCAGGTTCCTCAGGTCGTTCAGCGCATCGAAAATGCGCAGGATGTCCATGCCTGCGTCGGCGGTGCATTTGACGAAGGCCTCCACGATGTCGTCGGGAAAGCTCGCATACTGCACGATGTTCTGGCCACGCAGCAGCATGAGGTGCGGCGTCTTCGGCGCCGCCTTCTTCAGCGCACGCAAGCGGTCGAAAGGGTTCTCATTCAGGTAGCGAAGGCACGAATCGATGGTCGCCCCGCCCCACGTCTCCAGTCCGTGGAAGCCCAGGTCGTCGAGGATCGGTGCCGCCGGCAGCATCTGCGCCGTGGTCATGCGGGTGGCGGCCATCGATTGATGTCCGTCCCGCAGGACCGTGTTGTTGAAGAGAACCGGTGTTGCCTTCACTGACGACAGATTGTCCGTGGCGCCGGGCGGCGGCTTTACGCGCCTTGGCGAGGACCAAACCTTTCTTGCCATCGCCGACGCCAATTCTTGCCGTGAGCGTTCCCGCGTGGGATCGCGGGCGAACCCCATGGCGCTTTCCTCCGCCCACCGCTCCGCTTCGGAAAGTCCTCTTCATCCCGTCGAACCTGTCCGCTCGCCTCGTCCATCACCGCCATCGCCTCCGGGATTCGACCTGCACCCCGGTGGTGGGCGTCGGGTGGCACGCCTTGACGAACCGGGATCCGTGCCTAGCCTGCGCGCATGCCGAAATCCTCCGGTGGCGGGAAAGGGGCAGGAAAGCCGAAGAAGAAGAAGGCCCTCCTCGTGGGAATCGGTCTCGATTCTGACGGCCACAAACGCATCACGACGGGGAAGAACTTCGCGCTGGTGGGCGGCTCGGAGAATACGCACGAGTCGATGGTCGAGAAGGCCGTGAAGATCAACGAACACCTCAAGCGGCGCGGCAAGGAACTCAGCGAGGTCAGCCGCGAGGAGTTCGACGAGATCGCGCACAAGGTGGGGCTCAAGCGCGACACGCCGGAGTCGAACTGAATCTCCGAGTCGGGCCTTGCGCCGGCCGGGGAAATCGAGCTATCGCATCGGGGTCCCCAAGCCTCGCGCCATGGCACCCCGCTGCTCATCACCTCGCTGCTTTCGGTTCTGCGCCCCCGCGGCCTTCACACTGATCGAACTGCTGGTGGTGATCGCCATCATCGCCATCCTCGCGAGTCTCCTGCTCCCCGCCCTCGGCGCCGCCAAAGCGCGCGGCAAGGCGATCCATTGCCTCAGCAACCTCAAGCAGGCGGGCCTCGCCATGGTGCTCTACTCCGATGAGCACGACGGCTACATCCCGCGCGGCAACGGGCACCCGTGGTTCCTCGCCTACATGCCCTATATGCCCGAAGGCGGCACGGTGCGTGACTTCCGCAACGTGAAGATCTACCGGTGCGCCGGCTATCCCAACACCGATTCCAAGCGCCGCCAGATCATCACCTACGTCATCAACGCCTGGAAATTCTCGAGCCCGCGCGATCGCACCGGATCGGAACAGGTCGGACCTTCGAAGCTCTCCGGCTTCCAACTGCCCGCGGAGACGATCCATCTGACCGACAACGAGAACGGCTCCTGGCGGCCCATCGTCACCGGCTTTCAGGATGCCATCACGGACCTCAACGACGTCTGGTCTGTCAGCCATCTGCCCTACTCCGAAGGCACCGCGAGCAATCCGGCTTCGCGCCGCCTCAACCCCGAACGCCGCGTCGCAGCCAAACGCCACCAGGACGGCGTCAATGCCGTCTTCCTCGACGGCCACGCCAGCTTCCTCAAATCGCGGAAGGTGGTCACTGAACTCTGGCGCGACATCCGATCCGAGACACCGGCCGCCGCGCCTTGATGCCGTCGCCGCGGCAAATCAGTGGGACCTCGCGCGATGGACCCGTTACGCGCCCTTCGACTGCACCACGCCCGTCAGGCTGGTGTGCAATCGATGACGCCAGTAGGGAACCGGCGCGATCAGCAACGTTCCGGAGCCCTCGTAGACCCGCACGAAACCCTC
>CAZYJB010000700.1:0-3162 GCA_964647675.1 uncultured Verrucomicrobiota bacterium
GCCAGCTACCCCGTAGGCGATCACCGCCCCACGATGATAAATAATGCCCAGGACCGCTTAGTGAAGCTGCAGGCCGACCCCCCCACCCGCGAGATTTTAGGAGGCGCGTGCGTCGGGCCCCAGGCGGGCGAGTTGATCCACGAGGTCGTGGTGGCCATGGCCAACCGCATGACCGCCACCGCGTTTGCCGCCGTGCCGCATTACCATCCGACCCTCGCCGAGATCTGGACCTACCCGGCCGAGGAACTGGCCGGTTGACGGTGTCCACGAGCCAATGTCCCTTCCCTCCTCACTCTCATTCCTTCGCATGACCTTCTGCTTGAAGCACCGACCCAACGGCCGCGCCCTGTTGGCCGCCACGATGTTGCTGGCCGCCCGTGCCGCCCTGGCCGCCGCCGCACCCGTTTCCCTGGAAATCGTCGGACCCTGGACCCTGCGCGTGGTCGCAAATGTTTCAGGGCCCGCGATCACTGCTGACCTGAACGTGCCGCCACCAGCCCCCGTGACCGTCACCGACGAGCGCTACGAGGCGTTCCCGGTCTTCAATCCGCGCGCGCCCGGCTGGGTGAAAGGCGCGCAATTGCGCGGCGTCCAGGCGCAGGAAACCACCACGCCGTTCCTGCTCGATCCCACCAGCCTGGTGGTCCGTGCCACGCGGGACGCTTCGGCGCCACCGTGGAAACGTGGGGTCGACTTCGAGGCCGATTCCGACTGGGGCACGTTCGGCGCGCTTTCCCATGGCGTGCCGCCCGCAGGCCAGACGGTGTACGCGTCCTACCGGTACACGCCCCTCCGATTGGACAGCATTGTGCTGACGGCGGGGGGCGCGATCGAACTGCGAACCGGGATGCCGCGCGCCGCCGCGCCGCTTCCGCCCGAACTCCGCGCGGGCGAACGTCGCCTGGCCAACCTTTGGATCCCGGGCCGCGTCACCAAACTCTCGACGAACCACCTCTTCCCACTCCTCGCCGGCCGCTATCCCGCACCGCCGGTGCCCATGACCCAGCGCGTCGCCACGCGTCTCCCCAAAACCCACGCGCGGCTCACCGAGGGCGGTCCGCTCAAAGTCCTCGCCTGGGGCGACAGCGTGACCGACGGCGGTTACCTGCCCCAGCCCGCGCGCGAACGCTGGCAGGAACAGTTCGTGGCCGCTCTGCGCCAGGCTTTCCCGACGGCGAAGATCGAACTCGTCACCGTGGCCTGGGGCGGACGCAACACGGCCAGCTTTCTCGCCGAACCACCCGGCAGCCCTTACAACTACGAGGAGAAGGTGCTCGCCGCCCGCCCCGACCTGATCATCTCGGAGTTCGTCAACGATGCCGGCCTGAACCCCGCCCAGGTCCACGAGCGATACGGTAAACTCCTCGCTGACTTCCGGCGTATCGGCGCCGAATGGATCATCCTGACCCCCCACTACGTGCGGCCGGATTGGATGGGACTGGACCGCGAGCGCGACATCGACGTCGATCCGCGTCCCTACGTCGCCGGCCTGCGGGAGTTCGCCGATCGAAACGCCGTGGGACTCGCCGACGCGTCGTTGCGTTACGGGCATCTCTGGCGGGAAGGAATCCCGTACACGACGCTCATGCTCAACTCCATCAACCACCCCGACGCGCGCGGCATGAAGCTGTTTGCTGACGCGCTGATGGACCTGTTCCGAAGCCATTGACCCGGGTGGTGAGGTGAGGCAATATTGCCGTGGCTTCAGTGCATTATTGCCATGAGCGTCTTCACCCTCGCCGACAAGTCCGTCACCGAGCAGATCGCCGCCATCGAACGCGGCCTGCCCGGCTCCACCCTGCGTGAGCTGGTCGAGGCCATGGGCATTTCGCAGCGCACGCTCACCGACGCCCTGGGCTTCGCCGCGCGCACGATGGCGTTGCGCGCCAGCCGCCGGCAGCCGTTCTCCAGCAGCGAATCCGAACGCCTGCTGCGCGTCGTGCGGGCTCGCAAACTGGCGCATGAGGTGTTCGCCTCCGACGACGCCATCGCGACCTGGCTGACCGCGCCGGACCGGGCGTTGGGCGGCCGCACACCGCTGGAAATGCTGGCCACCGATTTGGGCGCCGCCAAGGTCGAGAACCTCCTGCGCGCCATGATCCACGGCGTCCCGGTCTGATCGGAGCCCCTTCCCTGGCGTGGTGAAAGCCTTCCGCATCGCCCTGGCCCGCTACGGGCGGACGGCGAAGGACGTGTTCAGCGGGCTCAGCGGTTATTCCACCGACGGACGCTGGCACACGCAGGGGCGGCATCTCGATTACGCGGCCGAACACCTGTCCCTCGCGATCCTCGAACGGCTGGTCCACTACAAGCGCGTGGACGACCTGCAGGCGCACGTCGTCTGCGCCCTGGAGCTCCCCGAATCGGCCCTGCGTGCGATCGATCCCAAACGGGTTCCGGCGGGTTGGGACGACGTGGATCTGCTTCCTGTCGCGCAGGCCCTGGGCGACGAGTGGTACGACGCCACCGCCTCGCCGGCGCTGCGTGTGCCGAGCGCCGTCACACCCGGCGAGTTCAATTTCCTGCTCAACGCGCGGCATCCGGGCTGGGACTGGCGCTGGGTTTCCGACCCCGTGCCGGTGCGTCTCGATGCACGCCTCGAGGAATTGGTCTCCCGCGCCCGCAGCACGTCCTCGCGCCGCTGACCTGCGCATCCAGCCGGGTGCTTGCCCGGTCCGCCGGCCGCCCCCAAGCTCGCGCGCCTCGCATGTCGACCCGATCGATGCCTCTTCGGTGGATGCTGGCCGCCCTGGCCGGATGCACCTGGGCGTGCGCATTTCCGCGCTGGGATGTCGCCGGCCTCGCGTGGATTGCGCCCGGCCTGTTGCTCTGGGCGGCGCACACCGTGCGCCCCGACCGCGGGCTTTGCTTCCGCCTCGGCTATTTCGCCGGCGTCGTTCATTACCTCATGAGCCTTTCGTGGCTGAGGCACATCCCGTTTCCCGCTGGCGCCTATGCGGGTTGGTTTGCGCTGAGCCTGTTCCTCGCGCTGCTGCCCGCCGCGTGGTGCCTCGCCTGCTGGACCATGGCGCGGCGCCTTGGCATCGCGTCCGCCGACGCCGGACTCTCGACTCCCTCCAACACGCCCCTCCCGGGGCACGGCCTGGGAACCTCGATGGCCACGTCGAGCTGGTGGACGCTCAAGGGGTGGTTTTTGTTCTG
>CAZYJB010000701.1:0-3162 GCA_964647675.1 uncultured Verrucomicrobiota bacterium
CGGCGTTCGATGCCGTTGTGGTTGATGGTCAGGCGCTCGTGGTCCAATCCAGCAAGGTGCAGCAGCGTCGCGTGCAGGTCGTAGATTGTGGCGACGTTCTCCACCGCGCGGAACCCCAGCTCGTCGGTCGCGCCATAAGAAAACGGCGCGCGCACGCCGGCGCCCGCCAGCCAGACCGTGAACCCGTGCGGATTATGATCCCGCCCGGTCGCATCCTTCTGGAAGGTGGGCATGCGTCCGAATTCGGTCACCCACGCCACCAGCGTGTCCTCGAGCAGTCCGCGTCGTTTGAGATCGCGCATCAGCGCGGCGGCCGGGCGGTCGAAGATCGACGCATGGATGTCGTACTGTTCCTTCAGCTTGCGGTGTCCGTCCCAGTTGCCGATGCCTTCACCCATGGCGTAGGCGCCGTTGAACAATTCCACGAAACGCACGCCGCGCTCGAGAAGGCGCCGTGCGAGGACACAGTTGCGCGCGAACCCCCCGCGCACCGGATCCGGGTGGTCGGCGCCATACTCGGCCAGCAGGGACGCCGGTTCGCGGCGCAGATCCGTGAGTTCGGGCACGGACAATTGCATGCGCGCCGCCAGTTCGTAGCTCGCGATGCGCGCCGCGAGCTCGTGGTCGCCGGGGAAGTCCGCGAGATGCCGTTCGTTGAAGCGCTTCAATGCGTCGCGCGCCGCCGCATCGGTGGCGGCCGTCACCCCGGCGGGCGCGGCGAGGTTCAACAGCGGCCGTTGCACATTGAACGCGGTGCCCTGGAAGACGGCGGGCAGAAAGGCATTGTTCCAGTTGTTCACGCCCGCCTGCGGCACGCCGCGCGGGTCGGGGATCGCCACGAAGGCCGGAAGATCCTCGGCCTCGGATCCGAGCGCATAGGAAGCCCACGAGCCCACGCTGGGGAAGCCGTCGAGCGTGAACCCGGTGCTCATCTGGTTCTCGCCGGGACCGTGCGTGTTGCTCTTCGCGGTCATCGAGTGGATGAAACAGAAGTCGTCCACCAGCTCCGCGAGCTGCGGGAACAGGTTCGACACCCATTTGCCGCTGCGCCCGCGCGGCGCGAAGTCGTAGAGCGGACGCGCCAGGTTGCCGTTCTCGCCCTGGAAGGTGAGGAAGTTCTCCTTCTGCCCCGGCATCGGTTTGCCGTGATGCCGGATCAACTCGGGCTTGTAGTCCCACGAATCCATCTGACTCACCGCGCCCGACATGAACATCACCAGGATGCGGCGTGCCCGGGGCGGGTGATGCGGCAGGCGCGGCGCCAGCGGTCGCGCGGGATCCACCGCCACCCCCATCGCGCCTTTCGACGCGGACGCCAGCAAGCGGTCGCGTCCGAGCAGACCGCTCATGGCCAGCGCCGCCAGCCCGCCACTCGCGTTGCCCAGAAATGCGCGTCGATCCAACAACCGCCGTCCCGCGGGCGACAGTGTGAGCGGCGACGACGACACGCTGGAGGTGGGATGCGCGCGCATGCTTCAGGGCAATTGCAGAAACTCGTTCGTGTTGAACAGCACGCGCGTCAGCGTGGCGAGGCCGTGGTCGCGCACGAGTTCCGCGGCCACGGGCTGTTCCGCAGCATCCGGACCACGCCCCAGCGCGAGTTCGAAGGCACGGCGGATTTCGCCCCCCGGATCGTGCGCACACTCGGCGCGCACGCGCGCGGCGAAGCGTTGCGCCTGCTCGTGGACGAAGGTGCTGTTGAACAGGTTCAACGCCTGGATGGCGGTGGTGGAACGCGGGCGTTTCGGCTGGATCTGACCGGCATCCGGGCAGTCGAACGCGCCGAAGGTCCCGTCCTGCGCCATGCGCACCTTGGTCATGTAGATCGCGCGTCGCCAGTCGTCGGGCCCGTAGTTCTCCTTGGGATCGTACACGCGCACGTAGTTGTCGTTGGGTTTGAACACGCTGAAGCCGCGCCCGCCCATCCGGCGATCGAGTGCGCCCGAGGTGGCTACCATGGCATCGCGGATCATCTCGGCGTCGAGGCGCCGCGGCGGAAAGCGCCAGAGCCAGCGCGTGCCGGCGTCGCGCGCCATCGCTTCGGGACGTGGGCGATTCGACTGCCGATAGGTGGCCGACGTGACGATGCGCCGGTGCAACTGCTTCAGGCTCCAGCCGTCGGCGATGAACCGGGAGGAGAGCCAGTCCAACAGTTCCGGATGCTCGGGTCGCGCGCCGTTGAGGCCGAAATCGCTGGGCGTGGAAACAATCCCTTCGCCGAAATGCGCGAGCCAAAGCCGGTTCACCAGCACGCGCGCGGTCAAAGGGTGGCGCGGATCGGTCATCCACTCGACCAGCGCGAGGCGGCGCTGCGGTTCCGGCGCGTCCTGCGGGATCTCCAGGCGCGGTCCGACCTGCGAGAGCACCGCGGCGCGCACCCGGTCGCGGCGTTGCATCGGGTCCCCGCGGTGCAGCCGATAGGTCGGCTCCGGCGCGGCCTCGAATTTTCCGGCGAAGACATTCATCGCCGGGCGAAGCTCGGCCTCCGTCGACCCGCCGCGCGTCGGGCGCAACGCGCGTTCGCCATAGCGCACGCCGGCGAGCGCGGCCTGGAAGGAGTAGTAGTCCTCCTGCGAAACGGGATCGAATTTATGGTCGTGGCAGCGCGCGCATCCGACGGTGAGACCCAGCACGGTGGAACCCGCACCGACGATGATGGCGTGCAATTCGTCCTGGCGCGCGAGTCGCATCGATTCCTCGTCCTTGCCCACCTGCCCTGGCAGCAGCGCGGCCGCTGCCACGAGGAAACCCGTGGCCGCATCCTCCCCCGTGACATCGCCGGCGAACTGGTCGCGCAGGAACTCCGGATATGGCCGGTCCTCGTTGAAGGCGCGGATGACGTAGTCGCGATACGGCCAGGCATTTTCCCTCGGGGTGTTGACTTCGAACCCGTGGGTTTCGCCGAAGGCGATGGCGTCGAGCCAGACGCGCGCCCAGCGTTCGCCATGACGCGGCGAGGCCAGCAGCGCGTCAACACGGCGTTCATAGGCGTCCGACGCCGGATCCTGCTCGAAGGCGCGGATCTCCTCCGGCGTGGGGGGCAGTCCGGTCAGATCCAAGGAGACACGACGCAGAAGGGTGCGCCGATCGGCCTCGGGCGAGGGCATGAGGCTTTCGCGTTCGAGCCGCGCGAGGATGAAGGCGTCGATCTCGTTGCGAAGG
>CAZYJB010000702.1:0-3159 GCA_964647675.1 uncultured Verrucomicrobiota bacterium
GTCCACGCGCAGGATCACGGTGACGGGTTGGTCCAGGGAACCGTCGCGCGCCAGCGTGGCGCTCGCGACGGTGCCTTCGCGGAGCGTTTCCGAAGTGAGCGTGAGACGGAGACCCGGGAGGTCCACGTTCCGGACGACGAGGCCATCGGACCCTTGGCGGTAGCCGTCGGCATCGGCGGACAGCAGGACGAGCGGCGAGGGATCCACGACGCCGTCCGCGCGCGCCTGAACCTGGAACTCGACCGACGCGGCGCCCGCGGGGATCACCAGCGTGGCGGGTGCCTCGAGCTGGGAGGGATGGCTGTTGGTGAGGGTCACGGGGAGCGGGACGGCGAGGTCGCCGTTCCTGGAAACGACGGCCCGGACGGCGGGGGCTCCCTCCTCGGCTTCTGCGGCTTCGAAGACGAGTCGCAGTTGGCTCGGGACCCGCGAAACAGCGCCTGCGGAGGCGCGGTTGTCCAGTTCGTCACCTTCGAAGAGCTCGAAGCGCGCATCGGTCGCCACGACCAGCTGCCAGTCACCGGCCGGGAAGTCCGCGGGAAAGGCGACGGATTCGCTGCGGAGCAGGCGGGCGCCGGCAGCGAGCGGGCCCGCGACACGGAACTCCTGAAGCGCACGGAGATCGCCGGCCTGGTTCGTGGCCATCACCGATTCGCTCCAAGGGCCGACGGCGCCCGCATTGCCGCGATTCACGGTCGTCCAGGTGAGTCGCGCCAGGGAACCGGGAAGGACGACCGGCGGCGCGAGCACGTCCGAGAGCGCGAGGTTGGGCAAGGGAGGCAGGGTGACGGTGAACGACACCGCCGCGAGGTTGTTTGCTTCGTCACCTTCCACGACCGACTGGCCGGCGTCGGAAGCGATCACCAGGGAGTAAGCGCCCGGAGGAAGGACGCCCGGCGCGGGGAGCGTCACCGAGAGCGAGCGCGCCTCGTTGCCATTGGGTGCCAGGGCGATGCCCTTCAGGCTCCCCAGCCGGGTGGCGCCGGCGAGCGAGTCAGGATGGCTGCTCAGATACACGTCTTCGCGCCAGGCGGGGCCTGCGGAAGCGGTTCCGACATTGCGAACGCGCCAGGTGATCGCGACCGTCGCACCCAGGGACGCGGTGGTCGGGGCGGCAAGGTTTCCGGGAATGAGATCGGGCGCGACGACAGCCATCGCGCGACCGGAGTACCGTGCGTTATTCGCTTCGCTGATCTCGGGCAAACGTCCCGGGCGGTCCGCCTCGACGCCCAGGAAGCGCGAGCCCACGACCCCGGGTGGGAGGATCACCGTCTGGGTGACGACCAGGGCCGCGGCGGGTTCGAGGTTCCCATGGAATTCGAAGGTGCCGACGACGTGGGCGTCGAGGCCGGTGGCGTCGCGCGCCAGCAACACCGTGTTCCACCACGGACCGGTGGCAATGGTCGTACCCCGGTTGGCCAGCGTGAGGGTGAGGGCGAGAGGCTGGCCGGGGCCGACTTCCGCCGGGGCCGTCACCGATTCGATCGCCAGATCGATCGTCGGCGGCCCATCCGCGAAATACTTCCCGCCGAGTTGGCGCCAGACGTCGCCGAGTTCCGCCTCGGACAACGCGCGATCGAACACGAGCAGTTCCGCGAGGTCGCCGCGCCAGTACTCGCCGTCGAGCGCGCCTTGGCGCCCAATCACCCACGGAGCTGCGAGTTGGCGCGACGACAAGGGCGAGTTCCGGCGCGCGAACTCGACGCTGCCCTGGTACAGCGACACGGACTGCTCGCGGCTCACGGCCGTCAAGATGAACGGGCGGGCGACGTTGGTGAGCGCTCCCGCGCCGGCATTGCCCTGGTCGGCACCGCCCCAGTGGTCCGTGAAGCGCACCGGGCGCGTCGTGGAACCCACGGGGTTGCCGATGACGCCCAGGAACACTGAACTGACGGTGCTGGCCGGGGTCCAGTTGCTAAGCAACTCGCGGAAGCCGCCTCCGTTGCCGTCATCGGTAGCGACCGCGATGATCGTGAATGTGGGACTGCCGAGGATTCCTCCGGTCAAATTCAGAAAATGGTTCCCGTCGGCGCCGAGTCGGAGCGCGGGCCGGCCTCCAATGGCGGTGGTGGCAAACAACGGGCTTGCGGTCGACGTGGCATGATGCCCGTTCCCCGACTGGTCGGCCCAGTGGACGACGCGTCCGGTCGCGTCGGTGGTGACGCCGGTGTCGGCGCGCAGCCAGAGCGACGGAACTCCCGGCCAGGAAGTGGGACGGCAGACCCCGGCGGCGCCGGCGGTGGCGAGGGCATGGATTTCGGAGGGATCCAACGCGCGCGCGAAGACCATCGCTTCGTCGAGGCTGCCGCGCCATCGGGAGTTTGGGCGCTCGTTCAAGCCCCATTCCCCAAGCCTCGCGGGGAACCGCGTATGATGACGGAGCGTCTGTCCAAGGCCGGCCGTGGTGCTGCCTTCCAGCAGGCCATTCTTGTAAAGCCGCATCGCTCCGTCGGCACTTCGCCAGGTGGCCGCCAGGTGCACCCACTCGTTCTCAGGAAGAAGTGCCGAGCCGCGCACAACGGCCTGGGAATCATTCTGGAACTGCAGCGCCACACCGCCGCGGTTGGCGTAGTCGTCCTCGCCGTTGAAGAGAAGGAAGCTGTTGGCCGCCACATTGGGCCCCGTGTCCCACTTTCCCAGGATGCCACCGATGTGGGCGGGGCCCGGGGCGCGTTTTACCCAGGCCATCAGCGTGATCTCGCGGGCGTCCTGGAGGCCGGGCAGGTCGCCCAGGGTTGCAAGGTCGTCCACGCCATCGAATCCGAACCCCCGGTCCACGCGTCCTTCCACGAATGTCGCGCCCGCCACGAGCGTGGCCGGGACGGCATCGCGTCCATACGCCTCGGTCGACTCATCGCCCGGCCACCAGGCGAGCAGGCCCGGTGGGAGCGGAGCGCATTGCGTGCCGTCGGGCGGCCCCGGATGGCCGGCGAGCGCCTCGACTTCGGCCGGGGTCAGCGGGCGATTGTAGATCCGCAGGTCATCGACTTCGCCGCGCCAATGTCGCCCGCCGCCGCCCCAGCGGCCGATGCGAAGGAAGCCCGCGTCGTGGTAGTGGAGCGGCCCGCCGCTTGCGGACCGGATCCATTCTCCGTCGAGATAGAAGTTGGCCGTGCCGTCGGCCGCACGGCTGAAGGCGAGGTGTTGCCAGACGCCCGG
>CAZYJB010000703.1:0-3158 GCA_964647675.1 uncultured Verrucomicrobiota bacterium
GACGTCGTGTCCCTCGATCTCCAGGGTGACCACGGTGTCGTCGAGTGTCCGGTCGGCGACGTGTACTTCGAGATCGGCGGGGTGCGCTTCGGTTTTGAGATCTGCGAGGACGCCTGGGTGGCGTCGCGGCCGGGCATCCGGCTGGCGCAGAAGGCGGTGGACGTCATCCTCAATCCCAGCGCGAGTCACTTCGCATTCGGCAAGATCGAGGTGCGCAAGCGTTTCGTGCTCGAGGGGTCGCGCGCCTTCGGCGTCTCGTATCTTTACGCCAACCTGCTGGGGAACGAGGCGGGTCGCGCGGTCTACGATGGTGAAGGCATGATCGCCTCGGCCGGACAGATGCTGGCCACCGGCTCGCGGTTCAGCTACGCAGACCACCAGGTGACGGACGCGGTCGTGGACGTCGATTCCACGCGCCTCCAGCAGGCGCGGCTCGCGAGCTTCCGGCCAGGGCTGGGGGATGATCCGCACGAGATCAGCGTGCCGGGCTTCGTCTGGCCAACCGTTGCACCGGCGCGGCACACGACCGCGGTCGCGACCTGGGAACGATCCGAACACATCAAGGCGGAGGAATTCACGCGGGCGGTCGGGTTGGCGCTGTTCGATTACCTGCGCAAGAGCCGGTCGCAGGGGTTCGTGGTGTCGCTGAGCGGAGGGGCCGACTCCTCCTCGATCGCCTGCCTGGTGGCCCTGATGGTGCGCACCGGCTGCGCCGACCTCGGTCTCCAACGGTTTGTGTCGAAGCTGGGCCATATCCGCGGACTCGCCGCGGCCACCGATGCGCAGGGCCTCGTGCGGGCATTGCTCACCACCGCCTACCAGGCGACGCGCAACAGCGGTCCCGTCACGCGGGCCGCCGCGCGCGCCGTGGCCGAGGCGGTGGGCGCCGAGCATCACGAGTGGAACATTGCCGAGTTGCACGAAGGCTACGTGCGCATGATCGAGGGAACCCTGGGTCGTGCACTCGAATGGTCGACCGACGACGTCTCGCTGCAGAACATCCAGGCGCGGGTGCGATCCCCGGGAATCTGGCTGCTCACCAACGTCAAAGGCGCGCTGCTGTTGTCCACCAGCAACCGCTCCGAAGCGGCGGTGGGTTACGCCACCATGGATGGCGACACCAGCGGCGGCCTCGCGCCCATCGCGGGTATCGACAAAGCCTGGCTGCGAAAGTGGCTGGTCTGGCTCGAGCAGGACGGACCGGAAGGACTCGGTCCGATTCCCGCCTTGAAGGCGGTCAATGTGCAGGCGCCCACCGCCGAGTTGCGCCCGCAGGAAAGTGGGCAGACGGACGAAGCGGACCTGATGCCTTATCCCGTGCTGGATGCCGTGGAACGTTGTGCGATCCGCGACAAGCGTTCGCCGGTGGAGGCCTTCCAGGAAGTGCGCCTGCAGTTCCCGGCGCATGCGCCGCGGCAATTGGCTTTCTGGGTGGAGCGCTTCTTCCGGCTTTGGTGCCGCAATCAGTGGAAGCGCGAGCGGTACGCGCCGAGCTTCCACCTGGACGACGAGAATCTCGATCCGCGCACGTGGTGCCGATTCCCCATTCTCAGCGGCGGATTCGAGGTCGAGCTCGAAGAGTTGCGCCGCTTCGTCGAAGCGGACGGGCTCTCTACGGAACGATCCGATTGAAGGGCAGCGTTTGACCTCCTGCGAAGTCGCGAAGGCGCGAAGGCCACCGAGTGAAGCGGGAGGACGCGTGGTGAACGCCGCTTCGGGTCGCAGCGGACCGGATGGGGCGCGATCGGCGCTTCAGACTTGTTCGTCCTCCTTCGCGCTTCTTGCGCCTTCGCGTGCGAATGCCTTTCCTGGCGCTGCATGATTCCAGCGAAGGCGCGGGCGGGTCTTCCGGGATCAGGACGGCGTGCCCAGATAGAAGCCCGCGGCGTTGCCGCCGTAGAACGCGGCGCGCTGGCCGGCATCGAGCGGTGCGGTGTAGTCGTGCACGAGTTCGTACACGCGTTCATAGGAGCCCGCGTGCAGGCAGACCGGCCAGTCGCTGCCGTACATCAGGCGTGCCGGGCCGAACGCCTCGAAGACGAGGTCCAGGTAGGGGCGAAAATCCTCGGCCTGCCACTTCGACCAGTCCGCTTCGGTGACCATCCCGCTCACTTTGCAGCACACGTTGGGCAGGCGCGCGAGGGTGCGCATCTGGGTGGCCCACGGTTCGAAACCGTGGTCGCGGATCGGCGGCTTGGCGATGTGATCGAGCACGAACGGCTGGGCCGGCAGGCGTTGCGCCACCTCGATCGTCGCCGGCAACTGATGCGGGAAGACAAGGAAGTCGTAGGTGAGATCGAAGTCGCGCAACAGCTCGAGTCCGCACAGGAACTCGGGCTGGAGCATGAACCGGTCGTCCGGTTCGTTCTGCACCACGTGACGCACGCCCACGAAGCGCGGATGGCGCGCAAGGCGCGCGAGATCCGTCGCCACGTGTGGATGCCGAAGGTCGACCCAGCCGACCACGCCGACCACCGCCGGGCAGGCGTCGGCGAGGCCGAGCAGCCAGTCAGATTCCGCCACGGACTGGCGGGCCTGGACCGCGATGGAACCGTCGAAACCCAGCGGGGCCTGCAGGGCGGCGAGGTCCTCGGGCAACCAGTCGCGATGCAGGGCCGAAGCGGTCGGAATCCATGGGTATTGGTCGGCGTCGTAGCGCCAGAAATGTTGGTGAGCGTCGAGCGTCATTTCTTCTGTCTTTTTGTCTGTTGTTTGAAGATAAATGCAATCAGCAAAAGTAGCCATCGGCTCAGGAAAGTTAGGCGGCAACTTCAAGTTACCACCTAACTTGTCCCTTTGATAAATTGCTTGCGATACCATGCTAAATGATGAATTGATTTCCAGGCGAACTTTCGTCAAAATGAGCACAATGGCTTCTTCTGCCGTGCTCATTTCACCAAACCAATTTTTCATGCCGAATCAAATTCTGCACCGCACCATTCCATCCACTGGCGAAAAAATCCCTGCCATCGGCTTGGGTTCCTGGCTGACTTTCGACGTAGGAAAAAGCGAGCAAGAGCGAGCGCAGATGCGGGATGTGCTGAAAAATTTCCTCGACCTCGGCGGCAAAGTGATTGATAGTTCGCCGATGTACGGTCGTTCGGAACAGGTCATCGGCGAATTGGCGGCGGAGCTAAAAGCCACTGAAAAACTTTGGG
>CAZYJB010000704.1:0-3149 GCA_964647675.1 uncultured Verrucomicrobiota bacterium
CCGACACGATGACCCCGGCGCCGAGGATGCCGAGACGCCAGTCCTTGCGCGACGGCGTGGGTGGTTGGAAGGGGAGGTTCATGCGCGGATTGGATCCGGAACCGCGCTAGGGGCCAAGGCGGGAATCCTGCCGATCACGCCTTTCCGTCGCGCGGGCGCGGTTTGCTGAGGATCTCGAGCGCGCGGACGGTGGCGGCGTTGCGGTTTTCGAAGCCGAGCTTTTCGAAGATGCGCGCGACGTGGACCTTCACCGTGTTCTCGGCGCAGCCGAGGATGGTGGCGATGTCGGCATTCGCCTTGCCCTGGGCGACCCAGAGGAGGACCTCGGCCTCGCGCGGCGTGAGTCCGAGCGCCTCCAGCGGTTTGGCCGAGTCGAAGTCGGGCCTGAACTCCGCGCGGGACAGGGTGGCGTGTTCCTTTTCCTCGTGGCGGGCGAATCGCGCCTGCACGACGGCGAGCACCTCTTCGGCACTGGCCGGTTTGGTGAGGTAGTCGTCGGCGCCCAGGTTCATGCCGGCGCGCAGATCCTTCCGATCGCTGCGCGCGGTGAGGAAGATGAAGGGGATCGACACGGTGGCGGGGTCGGCGCGCAGGGCGGCGAGCACCGCGTGTCCGTCCATCTCCGGCATGGAAACGTCACAAAAAATCATGTCCGGTTGCTCGTCGCGAGCGAGGGCGACCCCTTCGCGGCCATTGGCGGCGGCGAGCGGTTCGAAGCCCTCCATTTCCAGGAGAAGCACGAGGTTCTGCCGCGTCTCCGGTTCGTCCTCGATGATGAGAATCGTTTTCACGTGGGAGATGGATCCTGCGGGAAGAGGGGGAGTCGCACGATGAAGGTGGTGCCCTGGCCTTCGGCGCTTTCGAACTGGATGCCGCCGCCATGCAGGGCGACGCAGCGTTGGACGATGAGGAGGCCGAGGCCAGTGCCAGGGATCTGACCCACGTTGCCGCCGCGCTGGAACGCCTGGAACAAGCGCTTCTGGTCCGCGGCCGGAATGCCTCGGCCGCGATCCGTGATGCGGCAGACCGCGTCCGCTCCCTCGCGCTCAACGAGGAAGTCCACGCGCTCCTGCTGGGGCGAATACTTCACCGCGTTGGAAAGGAGATTGCCAAAGATGTGCCGGAGCAGGCTTTCGTCTGCGTGCGCCATATCGGGAACGCCCTCTGTGCGCAGTTCGATGACGCACCGGGCACCGGTCGCGGAGTCGATCTCGTCGCAGATGCGGCGGCAGAGCGAGGGCAGGTCGACCGGCACCGGGTCGAACGTCATGCGATTCGCCTCCAGTCGGCCGAGGACGAGCACCTCCTCCATCATGTCGGACATGCGGCGCACGGAGCGGCTGATGGTGACGAGCAGTCGCTCGCGTTTCTCCGGCGGCAGGCGTTCGTGGTACCGGCGCAGGTTGTCGGCCGACGACATGATGATCTCGAGGGGCGTGCGGAACTCGTGCGAGACCAGCGAGACGAACTGGGTTCGGAGCTGGTTCAGCTCGCGTTCCGTCGCCAGCGCGTGCTGCAGCTCCGCCTCCGCTTCCTTTTGTCGCGTGATGTCGACGCCGGCACTGACGAAGTGCGGCGTGCCGTTGATGGTGACCGGATAGGTGGAGAGGAGGACGCGAATACGCCGTCCGTCGCATCGGCGCAGCGCGAGCTCGTGATGCTGGATATGGCCCTGCGCCAGCAGCTTCTCGCGGTAGGCGACGAGCGCCGACGGATCTTCGGCGGCGGCCAACTCGAAGGGACTGCGGCCGATGACTTCGTCGCGTTGGAAGCCGAGCGTCGCGAGGAACGTCTGATTCACCTCGACCAGGACGCTGTCCTCCGCGCGGAGCAGGCTTTGCAGCGCGGGGCTGTTGTGAAAGACGGTGCGGAAGCGTGCCTCGCTGTCGCGCAATTGCCGTTCGCTCTCGGCGATGCGGGCCTCGGCCTGCCGGCGCGCGGTGATGTCGTGCATGATGGCCGAGACGAAGAGCGGGCTGCCGTCGGCCGCCCGCGGGATCGCCAGCATGATGGAGACCGGGATTTCATGGCCGTCGAGGTGCCGGAGCTCCGTTTCCCCGGCACAGGATCCGTCTTTCAGGGCCTGCGGAATCAGGGCCTCACGCAATTGGGTGTACGCGGCGTCGGGATGCACATCCCCGATGCGCAGGCGATCGAGGGGCGCGTCGGCGGCGAGGCCGAGCATGCGCCGGCCCGCCGGGTTCACGTAGACGATCCGTTCGTCGAGATCCGCGAACCCGAAAAAGTCACCACTGGCCTCGGCCATGGAGGCGAACCGTGCCAGTTCCGCGGTGCGTTCGGCCACGCGGCGTTCCAGCGAGGCCTTCTCCGCTCGCAGCGCGGCATCGCGTTCGTGCACGCGGCCGGCCATTTCGTTGAAGGCCCGCGCCAGGGCACCGAGCTCGTCGCGGCGGTCGACGTCGACGCGCGTGGTTGCTTCGCCTTCGCTCATCTGCTGTGTGGCGCGGGTCAATTCGGCCAGGGGGTTGTGCGATCTGCCTCCGCAGGGTGACGGCGAGGAACCCGAGCAGCAGTGCCAGGGAGGCCAGGCCCGACCACAGGGCCCACTGGGCGGAGCGGAACGCCAGTTGCCGCAGGTAATCCCGCGGCATGGTGGTGAGGAACAGCCACTCCGGCCCGGCGAGGCGCGCGACGCTGTAATAGCAGCGGCTGCCCTCGTCGAAGCCGGAGAACCGGCGTTCGGGCCGCGCACGGGTGACCGCGAAAAGGCTGACCAGCGCGGCATCGCCGCAGTCCTGCATGCGGAGACGGCCGCCGCTCCCGAGGATCTCGCGTTGCTTGCCCGCATGCGCGATGAGGCGCCCATCGTTCCGAAAGATGACGTGCCCCGCACCCGGGAACCCGCTGCGGGTGGTCTCTTCCATCAGCCGGTTGACGAACAGGTCATGGCCCACCGATCCGAGAAACCGCCCTTCCCGGATCATCGGCAGGTAAACCGACACGATCGGAACCTTGGTGGTCGGCTCCTCGATCACCCCTGACCAGGAAATGTCCGTGGCCGCGCGGTTGGTCGCCATGGCCAGTTGGAACCATTCCATCGGACCGGGGTCGTAATCGGCCGGCGTGTCCCACACCCAGTTCGGGATGCGCGGGTCGAAGCCGATGTTCAACCAGCCGGGCATGATGAA
>CAZYJB010000705.1:0-3148 GCA_964647675.1 uncultured Verrucomicrobiota bacterium
CTGAGCCAGCCTCCGGGCGGCAGTGGCGGCGGTGGGAACTATTCCCTGCGGCGCATCGGCCCGGCCTTTCCGGGCTTCGAGGCGGGCGAACTTCAGATTCCGGCGCGGCATGGCGGCGAACTTTACGTCTTCGACGCCAGCGGCCTTCACCTGCGCACGTTGGATACCCTGACAGGCGCGACCAATTGGCAGTTCACCTACGACAGCCGGAACCTCGTCACCCGGATGCGCGATCAGGACGGCCTGGTCACCCGCATCGAACGGGCGGCAGACGGCACTCCCACCGCCATCGTCGGGCCTTACGGCGAGCGGAATATTCTGGCGGTCGATCCTCAGGGCTTCCTTTCCAAAGTCACGGATCCCGCCGGAAACAACTGCACGTTGGGCTACGGCACGGGCGGACTGCTGACCTCCATCGAGGGGCCGCGCGGAAACATTTTCGGCATTACTTACGATGCCCAGGGCCGCGCCACCCGGATGAGCGATCCGAAGGGAGGAGGATTGGCGATCACCCACGCGCCAGTGGGCGGCGCTGACTATTCAACGGAAACGATCACCAGCCTGGGGGAGCGATCCACCCGCGTCGTCAAGCTGGCGGCCGATGGTTCTTCCGTGGCCGTCCTGACCAACGCCGACCTGACCGTGGGCAGCCAGACGCGAATGCGCGACGGCGGCCTGATTGCCTCCAACGCCAATGGCACCGTGCTAACGGTACGAGTGGCGGGCGACCCCCGTTTCCGCGGGCAGACGGCGGTCCCTGTCTCAGTCCTTTTGGAGTTTCCCGGCGGACTTCGTAGCGCCGTTTCAGCCACGCGCACGGCGGAGTTGCTCGTCAAGAGCAATCCGCTGTCACTCTTCCGGTTCACCTCGGAGATGACCCTCAACGACCAGGTGTTCCGGGATGTGTATGACGCGACGGAAGATCGACTCACATCGACGACGCCTGAAGGTCGGGAATCGACGACCGAATACGACCTCGCGGGCAGGTTGACCTTGGAGAGATTGGGTGCGGATTCTCCGGTGACTTACGACTACGACGCCAGTGGCCGGCTCGAGAAAGCCACGGAGATCGTGGACGGCGACGTGCGGACGCGGCGCCGCGAATACAATTCCCTCGGCCAGCTCGAGCGTCTCATCGATCCCGCCGGGCGCGTGGTGGTTCTGCTCTATGACGCGCTCGGGCGGCCCCGGCAGGTCACGCTGCCCGACGGTGGCGTGGCCGGATTCGAGCATGACTCCGAAGGACATCTCACCGGCGTCACGCCGCCGGGACGGCCTCAACATGAGTTCCAGTATGATACCGTCGGCTCGCTCGTCCGGTACAGTCCGCCGCCGGTCGGCACGGATGACTCTGTGTCCTACGCCTACGACCTGGGTCGGAACCTGACGAACATCGTTCTGCCCGACGGACAGGTCTGGAACCTGGTCCGTGGCGCGGCCGGGCGCCCGGAACGGTTGAAGCCCGGTACCGGACCGGAGCAGGCCTTTGCCTACCACGCAGCCACGGGGCAGTTGACCAACATCATCACCAGCACGGGAGACGGCATCTCATTCGCGTACCAGGGATCGCTGCCCGTCGAGACGCGCTGGTCCGGGGTCGTCACCGGTGTAGTGCGCCTCGAGTTCGATCGGAATCTCCAACTGGCGGCGCTCGCGGTGAACTCCGAACGGACCGCGTACTCCTACGACCGCGATGGGCTGCTCCTCGGAGCGGGAGATTGGAGAATCCTGCGGGACGCCCTCTCGGGCCGGGTCAGGACCAACAGTATCGGTGTGGTCAGGGAGACATTCGCCTATGACGAACAAGGAAAGGTGACCAACACTCAGGTCACCGTTTCGGGGGACGTCCTCTCACAGGTGTCGCTCCGCTACGACCGGCTGAACCGCGTCACGAACCGCCTGGAATTCATCGGTGGCGCAACTCACGCGGACCAGTACGCCTACGATCAAGGCGGACGCTTGAGAGAGGCGCGACGCGACGGGACGTTGCGCGCCACGTTCTTGTACGACGCCAATGGCAATCGCACGAATTGGAACGGCACCTCAGCCAGCTACGACGCGCAGGACCGGGTCATCTCCCAGGGCGTGATCACTTACGGCTGGTCCCGCAACGGACATCGCATCTCGGAGACCTCCGGCGGGTCGACCACGACGTTCGACTACAACGTGAAGGGCGGGCTGATGTCGGTGGCGATGCCCGGCACGAGAATCGACTACGTGCTCGATCCGTTGGGACGTCGGGTCGGCCGCAAGGTCGACGGGGTGCTGAAGCAGGGATGGCTTTGGCTGGACCAACAGATCGTCGCCGAACTGGATGCGGACTCCGCGGTGACCCGGCGATTCGTGTATTCCGAGGACTCCGTGGCGCCCGTCCTCATGATCGCCGGCAGCAAGACGTACTTCCTCGTCTGCGACGAGCGCGGCAGCGTCCGGCGCGTGGTCGACATTTCGGATGGCACGGTGGCCCAAGCTCTGGATTACGACGAGTTCGGTGTCGTGCTGGCGGATTCGAATCCCGGATTCCAACCCTTCGGCTTCACCGGCGGGTTGTACGATCCGGCCACCGGGCTGGTACGAATGGGCGCGCGTGACTACGACCCGGAGTCGGGCCAGTGGACGTCGCGTGATCCGATCGTCTTCGAGGGCGGGCAGTTCTCCCTATACGCCTACGTGCACAATGATCCGGTCAACCACATCGATCCGTCAGGCACGGGACCGTTTCTCGGCTTCCTCGACCGCAACCGGCAACGAGCCATCGACGCCGCGTTCGATACCGCGCCCGGCAACAACAAGCGGTTCGAAGGCGCCCTGGACCGCTACGATCAATCGGTCAAGGCCGCGGTCCTTACCGGCCAGGTCCTGGTTACGACCGGACAACTCCTGAACTCGATCGCACCCGGCCCACGCGGTCCGCGCGCGAGCTTCGGCGGTGGACCGGCGCGATTTGGGAGGGGAACCGGCTACCGCGGACGCGCCCCGATCGGGAAGATCAATGCCCCGCGTGCCTCGAGCCATGGGCCCGGCCTGCCCGGAGGGCCCGACCCGGACGCGTTCCCCCGGACGGACAGCTTCCAGCATCTGCCGTTGAACCAGGAAGGCCGACCCTATCTGCCCACGGGCTTCGATTGAGAGGTCTGCCCGGGTGTGA
>CAZYJB010000706.1:0-3145 GCA_964647675.1 uncultured Verrucomicrobiota bacterium
TCATGCGCACGCGTCGCCAGGGGGCGGCAAAATCGACGTCGTGACCGCGCACCTTGAACACCGTGCGCCCGAACACCGAGACCGCTACGTGGCGGAACATGTCCTCCACCAGCCGCATGTTGTACTCGTAGTTCTCGTAGGCGGTCATCGTCTCGACCATCGAGAACTCCGGGTGATGCGATCGGTCGATGCCTTCGTTCCGGAAGTAGCGGCCGATGGTGTAGACCTTGTCGTAGCCGGCGGCGATGAGGCGCTTCAGGTAGAGCTCGTGCGAGATGGCCAGGTACATGTCGACGCCGAGGGCGTTGACGTGCGTCTTGAACGGCTTGGCCGTGCCGCCGCCGTACTGCGGCTGGATGACCGGCGTCTGGAACTCGAGGAACCCGCGCCCATTCAGGAACTCGCGCAGCGCGGCGATCATGCGCGCGATGAGCGCGAAGCGGTCGCGGCTGGCCGGCTCCATCGTGGTGTCGAGGTACCGCTTGCGCAGCACTTGCTCGCGGTCCTTGAGCCCGGACCACTGGTCCGGCAGCGGGCGGATGGCCTTGGTGAGGATGCGGAACTTCTCGACCAGCACGCTGATCTCCCCGCGCTGGGTGCGCATCACCTTGCCCGTGCCCTCCACAATGTCGCCGAGGTCCGCGAGATTGAGATCGGCGAAACCCACCACGCCCAGCGCCGCGTCGGTGGTGGCCAACACGTTCTTGCGCAGGAAGAGCTGGATCCGCCCGGTCTGGTCCTGCACGTGCGCAAAGGCGAGCGCGCCCTGGTCGCGCATCGACATGAGGCGTCCGGCCACCGTGACGGTCTGTCCGTCGAGGGACTCGAACTGGGAGAGTACCGCACCGGCGTAGTGGGTTCGGCCGCTGGTGGATGGGTACGGATTCAACCCCTTGGCACGCAGCGCGGCGGCCTTGTCGACGCGGGTCTGGCGGATTTCGGCGAGCGGATTGTTCGACACAGGAGGGTCTGGATAGCAGAGGCTCCGCGGCCGGATGGAGCAAAAATTTTTTGGGACTTGTGTTCAAGGCCAGTCGGGTTAGACAGGCCACCCGGAACCGGGAGGCTCGAAGAGCGCGCTCTTTCCCCTCCCGTCTGCATGAACTCCAGCCTCGATTCCGATGCCCCGACGGTGGGCGACCGCATCCTTGCCCGCGGACGCGGCAGTTATGTGCTACGCCATGCCGCCGGGGCGGGGGACATCCAGAAGGCCCAGCGCCTGCGGTTCGAGGTCTTCAATCTCGAGATGAACGAGGGGCTCAGCACCTCGTACGCCACCGGCCTCGACGCGGATCCCTTCGACGGGGTGTGCGATCACCTGCTGGTGGAGGACGGCACGGGCCTCGTCGTCGGCACCTATCGACTGCAGACCGGGACCACGGCGGCGGCGAAGCTGGGCTATTACAGCGAACAGGAGTTCGACTTCGCCCCGTTCGAGTCCGCCCGCGCGCAGATCGTCGAGCTGGGCCGCGCCTGCGTGCACGCTCAGCATCGAAACCTCTCCGTGCTCAGCCTCCTCTGGAAGGGCATCGCCGCCTACTCGCGCGCTCACGGAGCGCGCTACCTGGTGGGATGCAGTTCGCTCACCTCCCAGGAACCCGGTGATGGCGCGGCGATGTACCGCGTGTTCGAGGCAAAGCACCTCGCCGAACCCGCCTGGCGCACGGTGCCGCAGGAGGCGTTCGCGTGCCCGATGGATCATCGCACCGAACCGCCGCCGCGCGTGCCCAAACTGCTCGGTGCCTACCTGTCCATCGGCGCGCGCATCTGCGGTCCACCCGCCATCGATCGCGAGTTCAAGACGATCGATTTCCTCACCTTCCTCGACCTGCAGTCGCTGCCGATGCAGATCATCCAGAAGTACCTCACTTGACCGGTGTGCGCGCGGCGTGTCGGAATCGCGCCATGGCCAAGCCCCGTTCCCGACGTGTCTTCCTGGCGTCTGCCGCGCTCCCGCTGCTCCTGGCTTCTCGGGACGCGCGGTCCGCTGCCGGAACCGATACCGCCCCTCTGACCGCCGCGGTCATCGGACACACCGGACGTGGTGATTACGGACATGGTCTCGACATGATCTTCGCCGGGCGACCGGGAGTTTCCCTTTTGGCGGTGGCGGATCCCGAGGAGGCGGGTCGTCGCGCGGCGATGAAGCGATCGGGCGCACCGCGTTCCTATGCGGACTACCGCGAGTTGCTGGAGAAGGAACGCCCGCGTTTGGTGAGCGTCGCCATGCGACACGCCGACCAGCACCGCGACATCGTGGTCGACTGCCTGAACGCCGGCGCACACGTCTACCTCGAGAAGCCCATCGGTCGCACCGCGGCGGAGGCGGACGACATGCTGCGGCTCGCCGTGGCGCAAAAGCTGCAGGTGGCGGTCGCGCACACCATGCGCATGGCACCGTCGGTGGTGCGGCTGCGAGCCGCGCTCCGCGACGGCCGCCTCGGTGATCTCCGCGAGATCCGCGCCTTCGGCAAGCAGGACGCCCGCGCCGGTGGCGAGGACATGATGGTGCTGGGCACACACCTGTTCGACCTGTGCCGGGCGCTGGCGGGTGATCCCGAATGGGTGAGCGGTCGCGTGCTGGTGGGCGGTCGCGCGGCGCGGGTGGACGACCGCCGTCGGGTGAAGGACGACGTGGGCTGGGTGGCCGGCAATCAGGTGTTTGCCACGTTCGGCTTCGGGCGGGGCGTGCATGCAACCTTCACCAGCGATGGCGCGTTGCGCGAAGTCACCGGCCGGTGGGGCCTCGAAGTGCATGGCACAAAGGCGACGGCGCGCATCCTGTGCGACATCAATCCGGCAGTGCTGATCCGCGACACTGGGGCGTGGGCGCCGACCGGTCGTGAAGACCGGTGGGTGACCCTCGCCAGCGACATCGCGCGCGACGAGTCGACCCACAACCACGGCCCGGTCTCCGACTGGCTCGAAGCCATCCGCGCCGCCCGAGAACCGGAGTGCAGCGCGCGCAATGCGGCGTGGGCGGTCGAGATGGCCATGGGGGTGTACGCCTCGTCGCTGTCCGGACGCACGTTGCCTTTTCCGCTGACCGAGCGCGGGCATCCGTTGGGTTGATCCGATCGATGGGTTGACGACGGGAATGGCGGGGCGCAGGGATGGCGGGTCGCGAGCAGGGCAGGGCGGGAGC
>CAZYJB010000707.1:0-3143 GCA_964647675.1 uncultured Verrucomicrobiota bacterium
CGCCGTCGTGGGGGACGGCGATGTAAGGCGGAAGCGTGGAGCCGCGCGGGGTGATGTGGGAGACGTTGCTGCCGAGGCTGGGATTCTACAGCGCGGGGTTGGGACGGTGACCCGTGAGCACCAGCTTGGCGCCGGTGTCGTGATTGCCGAGCTCGTGGGTGAGCGAACGGATGAGCGCCATGTCGCGCATCGCCTGCGCGGTGCGCGGGAGGTGCTCGCACAGATGGACCCCGGGGAGCGCGGTGGGGATGGCGCGGAAGGGGCTGCGGACCTCCACCGGTGCATCGGGTTTCGGGTCGAAGGTGTCGAGATGGCTGGGGCCGCCATCGAGCCAGATCAGAATACACGACGTGGCGCGCGGACGCGGCGCCGGGGTTACCGGGGTCGCGGCACCCTGAAGGCGCAACGAGGTGGCGAGGCTGAGTCCGAACGCGGTGAGCGCGCCCACGTGCAGGAAGTCACGGCGGCAGACGCCGTCGCATCGGATCCCTGGGCGGGGGCGGAAGTTTGCGGACATGGAGAAGGGTCAGTGGTTGAGGGTGAACTCGCGCGAGTTGAGCAGCGCCCAGAGCAGATCCTCGGCACGTTCGCGGCGTTCGCCTGGTTCGCTCAGCCAGGAGGTCCAGCGCGCGCGCTCGGTCTCCGAGGGCAGGCGGGCCAGGGAGCGGAGGTGGAGCGAGTCGACGATTTCAGCGGGCGGCGCCTGGCGGTCGACCAGGGAAGCCACCAGACCTTCGCGCACCTGCTGCTGGATGGGTTCGCCATGGATGAGGTGCAACGCCTGGGCAAGTCCACCGCCCGTCATGCCAGGGCCCGAGGTGGCGCAGCGGCGTTCGCGTGAGCAGCGTCCCAGCACGTCGAGGGTGTACGATTCCGTCTGCGGCGCGGCCAGTTGGACGGCGCGGGTGCCCGGCGGTTCACCGGGATAACGGGCGGGAACGCCGGTGGCCAGGGCGATGAGATCGGCGAGAACCTGCGGCGGGAGCGGTCGCACCAGCGCGCGCGCATGGTAGCGCGTGTCGCCCTCGTTGCCCGCGACCGCGAGGGTCGAGCGCTGGTAGGCGTCCGATGCCACGATGAGCCGGACCAACGGGCGCAGTCGGCGTCCGGAGCGCGCGAACTCCGCGGCAAGCTCGTCGAGCAGGGCGGGCACGGTGGCGGGATTGGTGGGACGCAGGTCGTCGACGGGTTCCACCAGGCCGCGGCCCATGAGGAGCGCCCAGACGCGGTTCACGAAGGCGCGATCGAGGAAGGGATTGTCGGGTCGCGCCAGCCAATCCGCGAGCGGTACGCGGAGATCGCTCGCCTCTGCGGGGCCTTGAGAATCCCGGACCGCGTGGGACAAGGGTGGCTCTCCGAGGGGGCGTGGTCGGGCGGGGCGATGCGTGTCGGGATTCTCGAGTTCCCCGGACGTGGCGAGGCCGACCGCATTTCCATCGCGGCGGAGACGCGCGAAGTAGGCGGCGAAATCGTGGTAATCGGAACGGGTCCAGCGATCGGCTGGGTGCGCGTGGCATCGGGCGCAGGCCAGGCGGGTCCCGAGGAAGACCGTGCTCGCATGTTCCGCCAGATCGCGGGGATCGGAGGCGAGGGTGTAGAAGGCAGCAGCGTTGGAGGGCTGCACCTCCCCGGTGACGGTGAGCACTGCGCGCGCGATGGCATCCCACGGCGTGTCGTGGCGCACCTGCTCGCGCAGCCACGCGTGGAAAGCGCGACCGGCGGACTCGCCATTGCGTCCGCCGCCGACTCCGAAGAGTTCCGCGAGGTGCAGGGTCCAGAGATCGGTGAAGGCTTCGGTGGACAGAAGCGATTCCACGCTGGCCCGCCGGGCTTCAGCGGTATTGGGACTCGAGGCCGCCACCTGGACACGTTCCGGGGACGGCAGTTGTCCGGTGAGATCCAGGTGCAGTCGGCGGAGGAGCGTCACTGCGTCCGCACGCGGCGACACCGGCAGGTTCAAGCGCTGGTGAAGTCCCGCAAGATGGCGATCGATGAAGGAGCGTTTCTCGTCCCGCGGTGGGCGATCACCGGCGGAGGCTGGCGGTGTGCCAAACGCGGCCCCCACGCGCATCGCGGCCACCTGCCCGCCGAATCGGATCATGATGCTGGCCAGCCCCGGGCGGGTGAGACGCACCACGCCTTCCCGGGAGACGGTCGCAATGCCGTCGTCGTTGGAAGAGTAGAGGGCCAGCGGAGAGACATCGCGAGTGCGCCCATCGGAGAGATGCGCGACGACCCGCAGCGGAAGGTCGGCCGGGATCTGCGCGGCCCACGATTCGGGCGGATCGACCACCAGGCGTGCGATCCGGAGGTCCGGGTCGCCGTAGGGTGCGCCCGCGGCGATCCACGCGTGGAGGGCGCGGTAACTCTCCGAATCGCTGCGCAACACGCGGCCGCCATCGTGTTCGACCTCCCCGGTGGGCTTCTGCAGCAGCAGGCTCGCCGCGGGATCCGAGGGATCGATGCGACGCCCGCCAAACTCACGCGTGAGCCGCGCATGATCCGTCGCGGGATCGTAGCCCAGCAGGCTGAGGCGGAATCCGCCCTGGCCGGTGGCTGCTCCGTGGCAGGCGCCGGCATTGCACCCCGCCTGGGTGAGACGCGGCAGCAGGTCGGTGACGAAGGAAAACTCCGAAGCGCGTCCCACGGTCGCGACCAGAAAGGCGGCGAGCCCCACGACGCCGGCGATGGCCGGGATCCGGTTCGATCGTCGAGACTGGTTGGCGGGGCGGCGCATGGCGCGGGGCGGCTGGCCTCAAGGATCGCGGGGTGGCCGGGCTTGCAGTTCTGCCAGCGACTGCCGGGCGACCTCCCGGGCATGGGCGGTGCCGTAGCGGTCGCCGAAATGCAGGATGCGGAGCCAGCCTTGCTCGGCCTGACTCCTGAGGTCGGCGCTCGGCGCGATGTGCGCGCGGATTTCGCCGATGAGGCGGTCGACCGTGGCGACGTCGTTGGTGGGCCGGATGAACTGGCGCACGAGCGACTGCAACCGCGCGTCGGTCGGCACGGCGCCGGGGAACGGGTCCTTCTCCTTCGCGGCACCTTCGCGGCGCTCCGACATTTCATGGGCACGGCGCGGGCCCGACGGGCGTGCGAGGAGGGCTTGGGGGGTGGGTGGCTGGTAATCGCCGGTGAGCTGTGCG
>CAZYJB010000708.1:0-3137 GCA_964647675.1 uncultured Verrucomicrobiota bacterium
ACCGGGTGATCCGGGCGCTCCTCCTCGCTCTCGGCTGCGCGGTGTTCGCGTTGCTCGCGGGCATCACGCTCACCGCGGGGGTGCTCGTGGTGCTCTGGGATCATTCGCCCGGCCTCGCCGCGCTGCTCCTGACGGCCCTGCACGCCTCCGCGGCGCTGGTCCTGTACCAACGCCTCAGGCGCCTCCTCGCCGGATGGCAGATGCTGTCGTCCACCTTCGATCAGTTGCGCAAAGATAGCGACGCCCTCAAACAATGGCTCTCCTGACCCCACTCGAATCGCGCAAACGGCTCCTGGTGGCCACGGCAGAGGTGCAGCGCCTGCAGTGGTGTGAGGACTTCAGCCGGATGCGCCATGCCGGTCATGACCTGGCCGCGGGGGCGCGCGAAAAAGCGCGGTTCGCCTCCACATTCCTGCCCCTGATCGGCGTTGCCGTGACCGCAGTCGCGGCTCTCCGGAGTCGCGGTCCCTCCCGCCGGAAGGGCGCCAAAGATGAACCCGGCCGAGGACCTTCCCTGCTGGAACGGATGCTGCCGCTGGCCCGGACGGGCCTCACCCTATGGCTGGCCTTGCGTCGCGGTTGAACCACGCTGAGCCACGGTTCGAACCCCCAGTCCGATTTCGTGTTCCCTCAAACCTTCAACCCCTGAATCCCATGCTCCACTGGTCCCTCACCTTCCTCATCGTCGCCCTCATCGCCGGTGTCCTGGGCTTTGCCGTCATTGCCGGCGCCGCGGCCGGGATCGCGAAGATCCTCTTCGTGATCTTCCTGATCCTGTTCCTGGTATCGCTCATCCGACGCAACGCCTGAGCCTCCCTCGGCGCGGGGGGATCGTTCCGGCCTATCCGGGCGTCCCGTGGCTGGCACCCGTCGCGTCCAGACCGAGCTTCTTGCGCTTGCGATAGAGGGTCGCCTGATCGATGCCGAGAATCTCCGCCGCTTCCATCAGGCTTTCCGCCTGCGCGAGGACCGCGCGAATATGCGCTTCCTCCAGCGCTTCCAAGGTCACCAGTCCGCCGGGTTGCGCCGGGGATCCGGCCATCGTCGGGAGACTCGTGTCCGAGGTCCGCGGGGGCGCCGTCTCCGCGGGAAGATCCCGCAGTTCTACCTCTCCGCCGCGCGCGAGGATCACCGCCCGTTCCACGCCATTGCGCAGTTCCCGCAGGTTGCCCGGCCACCCGTGCGTGAGGAGACGTTGGCGCGCGTCGGGTGAGAATCCCGTGAGCTGGCGTCCGCACTGGGCCGCGAAGAAACGGAGGTAGTGCTCCGCAAAGCGCAAAAGGTCACCCTGCCGCTCGCGCAGAGGCGGCATGGTCACGGAGATCACATTGAGGCGGAAGAAGAGGTCCTCACGGAACAGCCCCTCCGCGACGCGCTTGCGCAGGTCCCGGTTGGTCGCCGCGACGACCCGCACCTGAGCGCGGCGGGTGGTGTTCTCGCCGAGGCGCTCGTATTCGCGCTCCTGCAGGAGCCGCAGGAGCTTCGGTTGGATCTCAGGCGGCAGGTCGCCGATCTCGTCCAGGAACAGGGGGCCGCCCTCCGCCGCCTTGACCTTGCCCCAATGGTCCTTCATCGCGCCGGTGAAGGCGCCTTTCACATGCCCGAACAGCTCGCTCTCGAGGAGTTCCTTGGAAAGGCTCGGGCAGCTCACCGTAACGAACGCCTTGTCGCGGAGGTGACTCTGCTGATGCACGGCACGCGCCGCCACGCTCTTGCCTGTGCCGCTCTCGCCCAGGATGAGGATCGACGCGGGCGTGGCTGCGGCGCGTGAGAGCACGTCCATCACCTCACGCATGGAGGGAGCTTCGAAGTCGAAAATCGGCTCGGGATGCAGCGCGCCGATCTCCGTGACCTCGCGCTCCAGACGCTCGATGCGCTCGCCCAGACGCGAGAGCTTCTGGAGTCGCGCCAGCACGGCGTGGAACTGTTCCCGCAGGAACGGCTTGTCGAGAAAATCGACCGCCCCCCGGCGCATCGCCTCCACCGCGACCTTCACGCTGCCCTGCGCCGAAAACACCACGACCGGGATCAACGGATGCCGCTTCTGGATCTCCACGAGGACGTCCAGCCCGTTCTCGGCACCGAGCTGCACGTCGAGCAGCACGGCGTCGAACCGGTCCTCGCGCAGGCGTTCCAACCCCCGCTGTCCCGTCGGAGCGCCCTCCGCCGAATGGCCGTCGTCCTCGATCAGCATGCAGGCGGCTTCGCGGAAAGTTCGGTCGTCGTCGATGATGAGAAATTCCATGGTGCGGAATCAGGTCACTCGGGCGGATCGCTGCGCGGCAGACGGACAATGAACGTCGCTCCCTGGCCGGGCTCGCTTTCGCAGGTCAACGACCCCTTCATCTCGTTCACCAGCTTGCGCACGATGCTG
The DNA here is from genome assembly GCA_964647675.1 of uncultured Verrucomicrobiota bacterium. Lineage (GTDB taxonomy): Bacteria > Verrucomicrobiota > Verrucomicrobiia > Limisphaerales > CAIMTB01 > CAIMTB01. The sequence continues at coordinate 2,375 of CAZYJB010000708.1, forward strand.
AGGCCGAGGCCGGTCGACGGCTCGCCCGCCGTCGGGCGCGCGGTCAGGCGACGGTAGCGCTGAAACAGCCGGGCACGGTCCTCCGCCGTGAAGCCCGGTCCCTCGTCGCGGATGCGGCACTCGACATGATCGTCCGCCACCTCCACGCCGGCATCGATGCCGCGGCCTTCCGGCGAGAACTTGACCGCGTTCGACAGCAGATTCTCCAACACCTGATCGAGCGCCGAACGGTCGGCCCATGCCCACGCCGGTCCGGAAGGCATCGCGCAGCGAAGCTCCAGCCCCTTGCGCCGCGCCGCCTCGCGGTACGATTCCACCGTTGCGCTGAGGGCCGCGGCGGCGTCCGTCCGCACCGGCGTTCCAGCCAGCCCGCGCTCGGCGGCGGCATTCGCGAGGAACTCCTTCACGAAGGTGAGCAAATGCGCGCTGGTGTGGACCATGTTCTCCGCGAGTCGTCCCAGCCGCGCCTCGCCCGCGCCCTGGCGGCGCACCTGTTCGAGCATGAGCTGCGCGCTCATCTGCATGCCCGCCAGGTGGTTCTTCAGGTCGTGCGCCAGGATGCCGAGGAGTTCGTCCTTGTCCTCCGCCAACTCACGCAGCCGGTCCTGCGCAAACTTCAGGGCCAGCTGGGTGTGCACCCGCATCACCAGCTCCGCGTGATGGAACGGCTTCGTCACGTAGTCGACCCCCCCGGATTCCAGCGCGCGAACCGTGAACTCCTTGTCGTCCGCGGCGGACAGAAAGATGACGGGGATGTCGCGAC
>CAZYJB010000709.1:0-3137 GCA_964647675.1 uncultured Verrucomicrobiota bacterium
CGTTCCACGGCCAGCCGCTGGCGCCGCGTCACCAGCGCCTTCGCCGCCCTGGCGGGTCTCGCGATCGCCTGGGTGGCGTTCGCATGGCTCGGGTCGGAGCTGGCCTCGAAGCCACACCCGATTCATCAGCAGGACCTGTGGCGCGAGACGCCTCTGCAGTCGCCCTGAACCGTCATGGCTTCCTCGCGACCGGCCAACCGTCTCCCCCCCGCACTCGAACTGATCGAGTCCGGCCTCCGACTGCTGCGGCGCGTCCCCTCGTGGGCGCTCGCTGTGGAATGGATCGCCACCGTCCCCTTCGCGGTCGGTCTGGCCTGGTTCGTGGCTGACATGACGCACCACCCGAGTGCGGCGGGGCATGTCGCGTCCTCCGCCCTGGTGCTCGCGTTGCTGGTGGGTTTTTGCGGTGTGGGCCAGGCGATCTTCGCGGTCGAACTCTATCGGACGCAGCGCGGCGCGCTTTCGTCGCCCTGGACCCGGTCACGCTTGGGTCGTCTCGCTCTGCCTCAAGTCGCGCTTCAGTCGCTGAGCGTGATCACCGTCCCCACCGCCCTGCTGCTCGTGGCGCCATTCCCCTTCGTCTTCGCCTGGCATCAATCCGTGGCTGTCCTCGCGGAGTCCGCCGACGGTCGGGTTCGCGCCACCGCCCTGCGGGCATGGCACTCGAGCCGGCGGTCCTGGGGCAATCACCTCGAGCTCACCGGACTGCTGCTGCTCTGTGCCGCCTTCCTCGCGCTGAACGTCGCGGTGGCGTTTCTCGCGCTTCCGATGCTCCTGCGCGTCCTTCTCGCAGTGGAAACCCACGTCGCTCTCAGTCCCGTCCTCGCGCTGAACACGACCTTCGTCTCCGTGGTGGTCGCCATCACCTGGATCCTGCTGGATCCAGTGATCAAAGCCGCCTACGCAGTCCGGCACTTCCATGCCGACGCCCTTGTTACCGGTGAGGATCTTCTTCCCGCGTTCCGCCCGCGCGCCGCGGCGTCGGCGTCCGCATCGGCATCCCTGTTGCCCCTGCTGCTGGGCACGGCCTTGTTTCTGTCGTCCACACCGCGCGCGTCCGCCGCGGATCCTGATCCGGCCCGCGCATGGAGCCGTGCATCGGGGGTCGTCGACACCCGGGAGCTGGACCAGGCGCTCGAGACCGTGCTCGCGCGTCCGGAGTTTGCATGGCGGCTGCCCCCAGGTCCGCGAGGCCCGGAACTCACGGAGGAATCAGCCCGGCTCACGCGCCTCCGGGAGTCGCTCGTCCAATTCTTTCGTCGCGTCCGCGATCTCTTGGGTCGATTGCTCGACTGGATCGAATCGCAGTTACGCTCGTCGACGCCCGCGAGCACCGGCACACCCGCGTGGCTGGAGTGGCTGCAATCCCCCCAGGCCGTGGCGGCCCTGGCGGCGGCAGTCCTGGCCGCGGGAGTGTTCTGGCTCTGGTGGAGCCGCTGGAGGATTCGATCCCCCGCCCCGCGGGTCGCCGCCGTCGCGGTCGCCGCGTCGCCCGACCTCAATGCCGACGAGGTGCTCGCCAGCGATCTGCCGGCCGAGAACTGGCGTTCGCTGGCCGACGACCTCGTGCGCCGCGGCGAACTGCGGCTCGCGGTCCGAGCCCTTTACCTGGCCACCCTGGCCGACCTCGGCTCCCGCAGTCTCCTCCTCGTCGCGCGCTGCAAATCGAATGCCGATTACCTCGGCGAACTGCGGCGCCGCCCGCGCTTTCCCGCGCCGGCGATCGAGGCGTTCAGCCGTTTGCTCACCGCTTTCGAACGGGTCTGGTACGGCAGTCATCCCGCCACCCGCGATCTGTATGAACTCGTGGCGGAGGACGCCCGGAGGACGCGCGCATGAACAGGGGTGGCAATTCCCGCGGCGCTACGATCGCGCGGGCGGCCGCCCTCGCGGTCCTGCTGCTCGCGTTCGCCCTGGCCTGGCGGCTCCTCGCCCTGCGCTACCAGGCGGGATCCTCGCATCCGCCTTATTCATCGTGGCGCGCCGACCCCCTCGGCAGTCGCGTCCTGCATGATGCGTTGGATCGCCTCGCAGGCCTCGAGGTGACCCGCCTCGAAGAATCGGCGCACACGCTCGAAACGCCCTCCGGGACGGCTCTGATCGTGTTGGGACTGGATCCCGCCGACACGGTCGGAATGCCGGCGTCCCTGGTGGCGGGGATGGAAGCGTTCGCAACGGCGGGAGGACGACTCGTCATCGCTCTGACGCCGACGCCGCGGGAGACCTGGGCCAGCCGCCGGGCGGAGCAGCGGGCACGAGCCGCCCCGATAGCGGGGAGCGGTGACACCCTGGATCCCGAGGTCTCGGCGCGCGAACGCTGGGGTTTCGACCTACACTACGAAGCCCTGCCGACAGCCGCTGACGGCACCGTTCTGCCCGCGCACGCCGAACGCGGACCCGCCGCCGCCGAGCGTCGCCTCCCCGAGTCGATCCCCTGCCACACGGGCGTGCGTTTCACCGGCCTGTCCAACGCCTGGCAGACGGTGTACGCCGTCGACACCCACGGCGTCCTCATGTCGCGAACCTGGGGCGCCGGCCAGATCTACCTCCTTGCCGATGCGTATCCGTTCAGCAATGAGGGTCTGGCGGCCGCACGGCAACCGGAACTGCTCGCTTGGCTCCTGGACCGTCGCAGGCAGATCGTTTTCAACGAGACTCATCTCGGCTCACTCCGCACGGGAGGCATCGCCACGCTCGCCAGGCGCTACCGTCTGCACGGTTTTCTTGGCGGCACGTTGCTGGTCCTGGCGCTCGTGCTGCTCCGGATCCGGCGTCCGCTGGTCCCGGAAGCCGCCCTCGCGGCGGACGATCCAGCGGCCGGGTCCGGCCTCGGCTCCGAAGCCGGACTCGCTGCTCTCATCCAGCGTGCCATCCCGCCGGGCGACCTTCCCCGCCTCGCTTTCGAAGAGTGGCGGGACGCCGTGGGGCAGCATCATCCTGGCTGGACCCCGCGCCTCGCCCAACTCGCCGAACTCGCGCGGGCGGACGCGAACCGCCCGGTTCACGCGCGTGATCCGGTCCGCACGCTCGCGGAGATGACCCGCCTCGTCGGTGGTTCAACGTCCGCGCCCCATCACCCTCGCGCCCATCCGCTCGACCTCCCACGCCCATGAGCTCCCCGACTCCGGATCTCGCCC
>CAZYJB010000710.1:0-3134 GCA_964647675.1 uncultured Verrucomicrobiota bacterium
CCTCAAGCCTGTTGGTCACTTCGATCGGGATCTCGGCGGGCGGCTCGTTGGTGATGGAGGCGAGGTCGGTGCCGGAGAGGATCAACGAGAGCAGCAACGGCGTCGGCTCATTCACCGGCGGCGCGACGAGCAGCCCGCGAAAAAGGCCGTCCCCGCCGGCGGTATCCGGCGGGTCCCCCTGGTCGTTGAACGCGATCGTATTGGTCCCGACTCGGCCGATGATGACGACATTGGTGAAGGCCAGATGATTGCTGACGGTGATGGAGATGAGGTTCGTGCTCTCGGTGATGAGGACCGCACCGTTGGTGGGGCTGATGGAGAACTCGAATCGAAGCGAGTTCGTGGGCCCGGGCGGGGTTCCTTGAGCCTGGACCCCGGGGCCCCATCCGAAGGCGAGGGCGAGGCCAAGGGCCGCCACGAGGCGCCGAAGGGAGGACATGCGGCGCAGGCTAGGGCAGCCCGACATTTCCGAACAATCTCAAAGGCTTCCTTTTGTGGTCTTTTGACTTCCTTCGACCGGTGCGCGTGGGCAGCGTTTGCCAGTCTCCCAGACGTCGCCGGGTGCGACGCCACTCTTTTCACCCGTGATGAAGCCACGCATTCGTCGATCCACCCTGACCCACACACTCGGCGCCATCTCACTACTCGCCGCGGTCGCGGTGCGCGCCCAGACAGCCGGTCTGACACACGAAATCTACCAGGGCATCCCCGGCAACGAACTGACGGCCCTGACCGCCTCTCCCCTCTTCCCCGATTCACCGTCGGCGCGAAGCGTCCTGACCGTGGCCTTCGAATCCGGGCCGAACATCGGGGAAAACTATGGCGCGCGAATCCGGGGGTTTCTGAGTCCGCCGGAATCGGGCGACTACGTGTTCTGGATCGCGAGCGATGACGAATCAGCATTGTTCTTGGGAACGAGCGAGGATCCGGCGACGCGGCGCGAGATCGCGTCGTTGGGCGGGGCGACCGGATTCCGGGATTGGTTTGCGGATCCGAGCCAGCAATCGGCGCGGATCCGGTTGGAGTCGGGCCAGCTGTACTACATCGAGGCGCTGATGAAGGAGGGCCGCGGCGGGGACCACGTCTCGGTGCGCTGGCAGCGTCCATCGGGAACGATCGAAGGACCGATCCCGGCGGAGTATTTTGCGCCAGTGGGAACGCCCTTGTTCGCGCCGCGCCTGACGCGGCAGCCGGGGAGTGTGACCGTGACGGAAGGCAGACCGGCGGTGTTCCGCGTGGAGGTGAGCAACACGGATCCGATTCGGTATCAGTGGCAGCGGGGCGGCGTGCCGATCCCGGGGGCGACCACGGCGACGCTGACGATTCCCAGAACCACCCTGAGTGATGACGGGGCCCGGATCCGGAGCACGCTGACGAATCCGCTCGGGTTCGCGCTTTCCGAGGAAGCGTTGCTGACGGTGCTGCCGGATTTGGAAGCCCCGACCGTGACAGCGGTGTACAGCGCGTCGCCGACAAACGTGGTGGTGAGGTTCAGTGAACCAGTGTCCACGAACACCGCGTGGCTCGCGCGGAACTATGCGATCGACGGCGGGGTGCTTGTGCGCGAGGCGGGCCCGGGTGGAGACGCGGCGACGGTGATGCTTGGGGTGAGCCCGCTGGTGGAGGCGGTGACCCATGTGCTCACGGTGAGCAGGGTGACGGATCTTGCGGCCGCGGCGAACCCGGTGGCGGCCGGCACCAGCGTACCATTCACGGTGCTGGGACTGGCACCGGTGGCCGTGGGCGGAGCCGGGGTGCCGGCGCCCGTATTGCCGGCGCCCGGTGGATTCGACGTGACCGCAGCGGGCGCGGGAGCAGGCGGGACCAACGACCAGTTTCACTTCAGCCAGCGCGCGAGGACGGGGGATTTCGATGTGGTGGTGCGGGTTGAGTCGATGACGGCAGAGTCGGTGTTTGCCCAGGCCGGGCTGATGGTGCGGCAGTCTCTGGCGCCGGACAGTCCGTTTGCGGCGACGCTGGCGACTCCAGGCATTGCGTGGAGCTCGTTCACGTGGCGTGGGCAGACCGGGTCGGTGGCGACCGCCGAGGGCTACTGGCCCGCCAATCCTCCGCACACTTGGCTTCGGTTGCGCCGGCAGGGGACGAACGTGACCGGTTACGCGAGCGACGACGGTGCCGCCTGGGCGCGGTTGGGCAGCGCGGGCATCGGGTTCTCCAACACCGTGCATCTCGGAGTGCTGGCCGCGAGCCGGGGCACCAACTCCGCCCGGCCGCTGGGGGTGGCGTTCCGGGATTTCGGCGATCGCGTGGACCGGGAGTCCGCCGGTTACCTGCCCGAGGACCTCGAGCCGCCGGGGCCGTCGTCGCGACGGACGAGCCTGGTGATCAGCGAGATCATGCACCGCCCCATGTCGCGCGAGGATGGCCGCCGCCTGGAGTTCATCGAAGTGTTCAACTCGGACTCCGTGTTCGCGGACCTGGGTGGATTCCGACTGGATGGCGACGTCTCGTACACGTTCCCGGAGGGAACTCGGCTGCCGGCGGGCGGCTACGTGGTCGTTGCACGGGCGCCGGCCGATCTGACCGCGAGCGCGGACGTGAACCGTGCGCCGGTGTTGGGACCATGGACGGGAGGGCTTCCGTCGGAGAGCGGCACCGTCCGACTCCTGAACCGGAGCGGCGCGCTGCTGCTGGAGGTCGTCTACGAAGAGGGTGCGCCCTGGCCGGCGGCGGCGGAAGGCGGCGGGCATTCGCTGGTGCTGGCGCGGCCGAGCTTCGGCGAAAGTGATGCCCGCGCGTGGTCGGCGAGCGAACGCCGCGGCGGCTCGCCCGGGCGTGCCGAGGTCCGCCTCCCTGATCCGTTCCGCCGTGTGCGGATCAATGAGGTGCTCGCGAACACCGACGCGCCGCTGCTCGATTTCGTCGAGGTCCGGAATCTCGGTTCCACCGAGGTCGACTTGGGCGGGAGCGGACTGACCGATGACGCGGACCGTGTGCGCTTCCGCATTCCTGAGGGCACGATCCTACCGCCGGGCGGGCACCGGGCGTGGACGGAGGCGGAGCTCGGGTTTGCGTTGTCGGCGGCCGGCGAAACGGTGTGGCTGGTGAGCCCGGAGGGCGGGCGCGTGATCGACGCGGTTCGGTTCGGACCGCAGCTCCTTGGGGTGTCGAGC
>CAZYJB010000711.1:0-3130 GCA_964647675.1 uncultured Verrucomicrobiota bacterium
CACAAGCCGTCCCAACAAAGAGGGCCGTCTTGCGGAAGTCCTTGGAAATCACGGTGGAGGCGGCGGGAGTTGAAAACAGAACGAGCCCTTCGCGACAACGGGGCAAACATGCGGTTTAACCGCGTCAATACAGGGCGAAATGTATCTCCGGCCTTGACCCGAAAAAGTCGTCAAACCGAACCAAACCGAAGAAACTCTGTGTGCATTGGTGTGCAAACCGGGTCGCGCCTGGCATACGGGCCGGGACCCGATGGAATTCGTGAATCAACCGTGGAGGTTGCCCAGCGGGAGAACGAAGGCGTCGGGGATCCCTGTGTCCAGCGTGGCGAGTCTGGCCCCGTGTTTCGCGGCCAATGAGACCAGATGAGCATCGGTGGTCTGGCCCGATCCCCGGCACCACTCCGGCCAGTCGGTCGGCGGTTGGTCGTCCGGCAGGAAGCCGTGATGGGTCCCGAGGTTTGCGAGCATACCGGCGAGGGTTCGGCCTGCCTCCATGGGTGATAGCCGTCCGCCCGCACGCTGGACGGAGACTCGGACGAAGCCCAACTCCGGGATAGGGGAAGTGAATAGCATGGCGGATCTGACCCGCTTCATGCGGCTGATCCACTGGGCCACCCGGGCATGATCGGCATGGTCGGACCAGCCCCAGGAAACCAGCAGGTTCACGTCGAGCAGGTACCTCATGGGAAGTCGGTCAACAGTCCGCGAACGGTTTCCGTGTTGAGTGCGGGAAGCTCGGGTGCCGGTGCGAAGATGGTGGCTCCGGTGAAGGCGCACACAGCACGTTTGATCTCCTGGGATTCCCTGCGATGGGGCTGGGCCTGGCGCCGCAGGAACTCGGAAACCGAGAGCTTCTGTTGCCGGGCGAGCGCCCGGATCTGGCGCGCCTCCTCATGCGAGACCTTAAACGTAAGCGTCGGCATCGGTAATGCCGTAATACCAATCCGCGTGCCGGGTCAATTCTCTCCTTGGGCAGGATCATCCGCCGAGGACGTCACCCGGATTGCCGCTTCCTGGGACGGGAGCTTGAGGGGGCGCAGGCAGTGGGGTGGGGGCCAACCCCGCAACGTACCTGCGATTCAAAGGCGATATGGAGTGGCTGACGTGGAGACGGTACGGGATTCAAGGCCTTGGAGGAGGAAGACGCCCGGCTCAAGTGCTTGGCCTTTGTCACAACCCGTCCCTACACGAGGGGGCAAACCGCGGAAGTAGTTGGAAATCATGGTGGAGGCGGCGGGAGTTGAACCCGCGTCCCATGGTCGGTCCACAAGCCACGACTACATGCTTATCCGGAGGAGAGTATTCCGCCGCACGATAACGCCCCGGCCCGAATCGCGCCGCGTAGTCCGCATGAAATTATTTCGGTCAAGAACGCGCAGTCTCCGCCCCTGACCTAACCTGCTTCGGCGTCTGCCCCGGTAAGCAGGTGTCCCCGGGAGACGTCACAGCCTAATTAGGCTGCGAGGGCCATTTCTTCGTTGGCAATCGATTTTTGACCCGATGATTAACGAGGCCAACGGATCGTCCTCGGCATGCCGCTGCTTGCGGGTCGTCCAGGTCGAAACCAGTACGCCCCCACTCAATCAAAGAACCCTGTCGCGGTCGCAACAGTGACGCGTCCACTCTCGCCGCGTTCGCGCGGGGGTCAAGGGAGGATTCCCGCGCGGGGATTCGGAATGGAATCCGTGGCTTGGCACGGAACGCCGGAGGGCGCAGACTGATCGCGTCCCCCAAAGCAGCGAACGCCCGTTCTCCCCGCCCGCGCGTACCTTTTCCTCCTTTCCACCTCCGCCCCCGCCATGCCGATCCCGATGTTCGCCTTTCATCCCGGTGCGATCGCCAGTGTCCTGGCATTCGGCGCGCTGTTCGCCCTCGTGTTCTGGTACTGGAGCCGCAAGAGCATCGATCCGCCCGGGATCCTGATCATCAAGCTCGCGTTGAGCACGGCACTCCTCTCGATGGCTGTCTGGAGCATCATTTCCCTGCATCCGATCTTCGGCGTTCCGCTCGGCGCGATTTGCGGAATCGTCATCGGGATCCTGTGGGGGAAGAACATCGGCAACGCCGTGGCGCGTCCGCTGGCCGACCTCTACGACGGCGGGACCGAGGAGCCCGAGCAGAAGCCGTTCTATGCCATCGCCGAGGCGCACCGGAAACAGGCGCGCTACGCCGAAGCGGTGGCGGAGGTCGAGAAGCAGTTGGAACGGTTTCCCGGGGATCCCCAAGGCCTGCTGCTGCTGGCCGAGATCCAGGCGAGGAATCTCTCCGATTGGGACGCCGCCAGTGCCACCATCGGCCGGTTAGTGAGCCAGGCGGAACTTCCGGTGGTCACCCGCGCGCGCGCCTTGCAGGCCCTGGCCGACTGGAACCTCGATTTCCGCAACGATGGCGAGACGGCGAGGCAGGTGTTGGAGAGGATTTCCGAATTGTTCCCCGGCACTCCGGAGGCGACCGACGCCGAGCAGCGCTTGGCCCATCTCGGCGACGACACCTGGCGTCGGGAAAAGAAGGCGCCGGCGAAGTTGCGCGTGACCGCCTGCGATCCGCACCTCGGCTTGCGGGAAACCGGCGCGGCCGGAGGTCTGGCGCCGGAACCGGATCCCGATCCGCAACAGGAGGTTGACCGGCTGCTGGCGCATCTGACACGGCATCCGCGCGACACCGAAACCCGCGAGCAATTAGCGGCGATCTACGTGGAACGGCTGGATCGCGTTGACTGGGCCTTGGCGCAGTGGGACGTGCTCCTGGCAGACGAGACCCATCCGCCCAAGCAGCGTGCCCGATGGCTGCACCAAGTGGCGGACCTGCACGTGCGACACTCGCGAGACGAATCGCTCGCACGGGCCGCGCTGATGCGCGTCGGGGAACTGTTTCCGGGGACGGCGCTCGAGGCCCAAGCGAAGGCCCGCCTCGAGCGACTCCGGTTGGAGATGCGGGGACAGGAAAGCGGCCAGACCGTCGGCCGGAGATTCAGCGCAGGTTGAGGGCGATCTGCTTGTCGATCTCGGCGGCGAGGTCGAGGTCGCTCAGGCCGCCCCGGGTGCGGACCTGGACCGTGACACCGGTGATGTTGGGTTCCACCTCGGTGAGTTTCACATAGACCGTGCGGGTGTCGACTTTGCCGACGAGG
>CAZYJB010000712.1:0-3121 GCA_964647675.1 uncultured Verrucomicrobiota bacterium
CTGCAACAGGTGCGCGAGCGCGGCGGTCGCGTGGTGGGCTATGTCCATGCCACCTACGGCCGGCGCTCCGCGGACGACGTCCGCGCCGACGTGCAGCGCTGGAAGTCGTTCTACGCGATCGACGGGATCTTCGTGGACGAGATGACGAACGATTCGGCGTCGACCAACCTGACCTACTTCCAGAACCTCTACCGCGACATCAAGGGCGCCGACACCAACTGGATCGTGATCGGCAATCCGGGCACCAGGACGCGCGAGGTCTACCTCACCGGGCCCTCCGCCGATCTGCTCGTGGTTTTCGAGAATCGGGTGGGGTATCCCGGCTACGAGCGCGATCTCTGGGTGAGCGGGCATCCCGCGTCGGCATTCGCGCACCTGGGTTACGACGTGCCCCAGGCAAACTTTCGGACCTACCTCTCCCTGGCCCGCACGCGGCGCGCGGGCTGGGTCTATTTCACCGACGACGCGCTGCCGAATCCGTGGGACCGACTGCCGACCTACTGGAACGCGCTGGTTTCCGAGACGGAATCGCGGAATGGCGCGGAGCCGATCGCCGTGTCGCTGCGCCGCGGTGATTCCGGCGTGCTGCGCCTCGAGATCCAGAGCATCCCAGGGCAGCACCGGGTGCAGTGGTCAGACGACCTGCGGACCTGGGTGGACTGGTTCAGTGTGCGCCTGGCGGGAGACCGGGCTCAGGCGGAGCTACCGCCGACGCCGGCGACGATCCGTTACCTCCGCGTCGTGCGGTGAGATGGGGTCCGGGAAAGGGGGGATGGGACGGATGAGAGCAGGACGTGGAGCCCGAATCGTGAAGCGAGCCTGGTGGCTCGCCGGCTCCGACCGGCGAGTTGGGGCAACGCCCCAAGAATCTCGAAGGGACTCGATCCGAAGCCCGGGGTTGGCCGGAGGCCTACCCCGGGGAGAAGTCGTTTGTTCCCGATCCGCGACCACCATGCGGTGGGGTCACATGCCCTTCGCATCCGGATCGCTGAAGCAGGTCAGCGCAGCCTCTACGGCCGCGGCGACGACGGTGAGATCACTCGTCACCCAAACCGCTCGGGGGCCAGGGGCGCGATGTCGATCTCGGGCCGTTCGTGGGTGAGCAACTGACTGACGCTCTGTCCGGTGACGTGTGCGAGGCTGAGTCCCATCATCGCGTGCCCGCAGGCAATCGTGAGATTCTCGAACCGCCGGCTGCGTCCCAGGTACGGCATCCCGTCGGGAGAGACGGGACGGAGTCCGCGCCAGGGCTGAACGCCGTCGAAATCCGAGGTTTGGAAGGCGGGGTAGTAGCGCGGCACGGCGTTGACGATGCCGCGGACGCGCACGGGATTGATGGATTCGTCGAGCCCGGCGATCTCCATCGTGCCGCCGAATCGCAGTGCGTTCCCGATGGGCGTCACGGCGACACGCGCTTCGGTGAAGATGGCGCAGATCCCGGGAAGCTGGCGCGGCGACGGGAGCGTCAGGGAATAGCCCTTGCCGGCCTGGGTGGGCAGCTTCAGCCCGAGCTGGCTCGACACGGTGGGCGACCACGATCCGCCGCACAGCACGTACTCATCCGCTTCCAGGGCGCCCTGCGAGGTAAGGGCCGCTGCGACCCGGCCGCGGGCCGACCGCCAGCCGGTGACCTCGGTGTTCCAAAGGAGCTTTGCGCCTGCCTGTTCCACGGCCGTCTGGAGTCCGCGGAGGAATTGGTCCGGAGCCAGGTGGCAGTCGCGCGGAAAGTAGATGGAACCGGCGACGTCCATCGTGACGCCGGGTTCGAGTCGGGCGGTGGCGGCGGCATCGAGCACCTCGGCCGGAATGCCGAGTGCGCGTGCCTGCGACGCGGTCTTTGCCTCTTCGTCGAGGGCATGAGCGGTCTGGCAGAGCATCACGAGGCCGCGACGGGTGAGGCCGAAGTCCGTGGGCAACCGGGTGGCGAGCTCCTCAAAAAGCGCGCGGCTGGCGAGGCTGAGGTCGCGCAGGAGCGGTGCGGAACGCGCGACGTGCGCCGCCGTGGCGCTGCGCATGAACTTCCAGCCCCAGGAGGCGAGCTCCCAGCTCAGGCGCGGCTTGATATAGAGTGGCGACTCGGGATTCCACATCCAGCGCAGAGCCAGTCCCACGGCGCCGGGCGCGGCGAGCGGGATGAAGTGACTCGGGACGACCATGCCGGCGTTGTGCCGCGAGCAGCAGTCGCGGGTGGCGGCGCCGCGATCGACGACGGTGACGTCCAGACCGCGTTGCAGCGCGAAATAGGCCGCGGCGAGCCCGATGACACCGCCGCCGACGATCACGACGCGGGGGGAGCGGGGATCTGGATTGCCCATGGTGGCCGGGAGCCGTTGTGCGGTGGCGGTGGCGGTGGCGGTGGCGGTGGTTCAGCGGATGCCCCAGCAGAAGGGATCCTGGTCGTCGAGCAGCAGCGTGCCGTGCGCCGTGACGTGCGCGGTGCCGGTGATGACGGGCCGGATGGTTCCCGCGGTCCGATCGAGCCAACGGTAGCGCGCCGTGAACGTGCTGCCGAGGACGCTCTCCTGGATCCAGTCGGCGCCCTCGGCGAGTTTCCCTTCGGCCGCCAGGCAGGCCAGCTTGGCGCTCGTTCCCGTGCCGCAGGGTGAGCGGTCATAGGCCTTCCCCGGGCAGAGCACGAAGTTGCGCGAGTGCCCGCCGGCGTGCGGCGGTCCGAAAAGCTCGATGTGATCGACCTCGGGAAAGCCGGCCGCATTGATGGCCTGCCGGATGCGCCAGGCCGCGTCGGTCAGCGTCTCGACGTGGGCGAGCCGCAGTTCCCACGGATGCTTTTCCACGAGGAAGAACCAGTTGCCGCCCCAGGCCACGTCCCCCTCGAGGCGCCCGATCCCGGGCACGTCCACGGCGACCGCCCGCGCCTTGCGATGACTGGGGACATTGGCCACCGAGACGCGCCCGTCGGTGTGCAGCGTGGCCACCACGTCCCCCACGCAGGTTTCCAAGCGATGATCGCCGGCTGCAAGTCGGCCAAGATGGGCGAGCGTGGCCACCACGCCGATCGTGCCATGGCCGCACATCCCGAGGACGCCGACATTGTTGAAGAAGAGGAGCCCGGCGGCCGATTGCGGATCGGCCGGTGGCAGGAGGAGCGCGCCGACGAGGA
>CAZYJB010000713.1:0-3119 GCA_964647675.1 uncultured Verrucomicrobiota bacterium
CACACGTCACGCGCCACGGCACACCGGGGATGAAACCGGCACCCCGACGGCCATGCGCCGGGCCGCGGCACCGCGCCGGGGATCGACTCGAGACGCCCGACGTCCAGACCCAGCGACGGCACCGAACGGATGAGCGCACGGGTATACGGATGGCGCGGACTTCCCAGGACTGCTGCCGTCGAACCGGACTCGACGATGCGCCCCGCGTACATGACGAGGACGCGGTCTGCGAACCCGCGCACCAGGGCGAGGTTGTGGGTGATCAGCAGGAGGGCCATGCCGAGCTCGCGGCGGAGGTCGTGGAGCAGGTCCAGCACCTGCGCCTGGATGGTCACGTCGAGGGCGGTGGTTGGTTCGTCCGCCACCAGCAACCGCGGACGTGCGGCCAGGGCCAGCGCGATGGCCACGCGCTGCTGCATGCCACCACTGAACTGGTGCGGATACTCTTTCGCGCGCTGCGCGGCCGCAGGAATGCCCACCCGCTCGAGCCATCGCACGACCTCGGGCCAGGCCACCGATCCGGCACCGTGCGCGCGCAAAACCTCCGCCACCTGGTCGCCGATGCGCAGCACAGGATTCAAGGACGCACCGGGGTCCTGGAACACATATCCGACCACCCCGCCGCGCAGTCGCCGCAACTCCTTTTCACGGAGGGACAGCACGTCATGGCCGTCGAGGCGGATGGTGCCGCACGGGTAGACCGCGGGCGGCGACGCCAGCAATCGGGCGACGCTCAGCGCCGTCACGCTCTTGCCGGAGCCGCTCTCGCCCACGAGACCCACGATTTCCCCGGGCTCGACACCGAGTGAGACGCCGTCCAGCACCGGCACGCGGGAGGCGCCGGTCAGGAAGTCCAGGTGCAGATCGTCGATCTCGAGCAGTGGCATGGGGCGTCGCGATCCGACCACGGGCCGTAGCCCGACCATACGGACGCACACCCAGCCGGGCAACGCCGGTTCCCCGCCGCGTCCCTTCAGGACGCGCGATGGTTTTGGGGACGCGTTTTCCCCGGGGCATCGCCCCGGGCTATTACCTCACGGCCCTTCAGGCCGCACGCTTGGCCGTTCCGCGCCGGTGGGCTATCGTCGCAGCGTGTGGTGAAACGACGTCCCTTGCCGCCCGATCGACTTCACGCCTTTACGCTCATCGAGCTGCTGGTGGTGATCGCCGTCATTGCCATCCTGGCATCGCTCCTCCTGCCCGCCCTCTCCAATGCCAAAGGCAAGGCGAAGGCCACCCAATGCCTCAACCAACTGCGGCAGGTCGGGCTGGCCATGCGTCTCTACGCGGATGACAACCAGGGCTGGGTCACACTTGAAGCTCCTCTTCAACGCGGCATCACCTGGGCGGCCTTGCTCGCCACGAACGCGTCGGTCCGCCCTTTCGACGTCTTCGTCTGCCCCGCCTACGCGCCATTCCGATTCACGAACTGGTTCAACACCTACGGCATCCGCACCGACCCGCCGCCTGGCACGACGCGCGGTCTGCTCAAGGAACAAATGAACCTCGAGTCCGTCGCAGGTCCCTCCGATTACCTGCTGCTCGCCGACACCACCAGCCGCGGGCGCGAGGGCTTTGGCGCACGCCAGTTCTATTCGTTCCGCGCCGCGGCGGAGAAGGAAGTGCATGGCCGCCACGGGCGCGTCGCCAATGGCTTTCTCCTCGACGGACACGTGGAAGGACTGAATCAGACCCGCCTCGAACGCCTCGGCATAGTCGGCTTGTTCGAGCGGGACACCGTCCCAGGCTACTTTCCCTGAGCGCGCGCCTCCCGCCGTCGCGGATCTCGATCAGCGTTCAGGCGAGAATCTCACGCACCACGTGCCCGTGCACGTCGGTGAGGCGCATATCGCGTCCGCCGAATCGATAGGTGAGCCGGGTATGGTCGAGTCCGAGCTGATTCAGGATTGTCGCGTAGAGATCGAAGATCTCCACGCGGTTCTCGACCGCCTTGTAGCCGTAATCGTCGGTGGCGCCGTACGCCACGCCTCCGCGAAATCCACCGCCCGCCAGCCAGACGCTGAACCCGAACGGATTGTGGTCCCGGCCATCCGACCCCTGCGCGAACGGTGTGCGACCGAATTCCCCGGCCCAGAGCACGAGCGTCGAGTCGAGCAAGCCCAGGGCCTTGAGGTCGGTTAGGAGCGCGGCGATCGGCTGATCCACGGCCCGCGCGTTGTTTTCGTGCCCATCCTTCAGGCCGGCGTGCTGGTCCCATCGATCGCCGCCGACCGAGGGGCAGGTCAGTTCGACGAAGCGCACGCCGCGCTCCACCAGGCGTCGCGCGAGCAGGCATTGCCGCGCGAAGATGCGCGTCGGCGCGTAGGCCGCCTCGAGGCCGTACATCCGTCGGACGACCTCGGATTCGCCGCCCAGATCGAGCAGGCCCGGCACGGCGGCCTGCATGCGGTAAGCGAGCTCGTGATTGGCGATGGCGGATTCGACCGCGTCGGAACGACCGAGTCGCGAAAGCAGGGAACGGTCGAGGCGGCGGACGAGGTCGAGTTTGCGATCCTGCAAGGCAGGCGTCGGTTCGCCGCGGTGGATGTTGGCGACCGGCACGTTGCCGGACGTGAAGATCGAGCCCTGATGGCTGGCAGGAAGGAAGCCGTTGCCGAAATTCTCCGTACCCCCGGGAGGAACAAGACCGCCGTTCAACACCACGAACCCGGGCAGCTCCTGGTTCTCACTCCCCAATCCATACGTGAACCACGCGCCGGCGCTCGGGCGGCCGACCAGGCCGTGCCCGGTGTGAAGGAAGTAGTTGGCCGAGGTGTGCTCGGAGAATTCGGAGACCATGGATCGGATGACACACAGGTCATCCGCCCGTTCCCGCACGTGCGGAAACAAATCGCTGACCGGCAATCCACTCGCGCCGCCCGGCTTGAATGCCCAGGGCGAGGCCAGGGTCGAGCCGTTGTTGTTGAACTGGGTCGGCTCCATCTTCATGCCGAACGGCTTCCCATGCTCCGCGGTCAATCGGGGCTTGGGATCGAACGTGTCCATCTGCGAAGGACCGCCGTCCATGTAGAGGAAGATGACGTTCTTCGCCGCCGGTTTGAAATGCGGCGGCCGCGCGAAAGCGCCCTCGCCCGGGATCGAGGCGAAGGCGCGGTCCT
>CAZYJB010000714.1:0-383 GCA_964647675.1 uncultured Verrucomicrobiota bacterium
TAATTGGACCAGCCGGGAATCTCGAGCTCGCCGAGAATGCGGGGCTGGGCGGGATCGGCGAGGTCGACGATCCACAGCGGATCCACGCGACGGAAGGTGACCACGTAGGCGCGCTGGCCATCGAAGCGCGTGCCGAAGAGGTTCTCGCCGGCGCCGAGATCGAGTTTGCCGAGGCGCTCCGGTTTGCCGGAGGCCGTGCCGGTGAGCCGCCAGGTGCTGAGCCGCGTGATGGGCGACCAGCGGTCGGCCTTCTCCTGATCTTCCACGAGGACGCGCAGCACGTCGTTCTCGAAGCTGATCTTGAACTTGTCGCGCACCCAGCCATCGAGCGTCACGGTGGCGTGCGCGGAGACCGAGCCGTCGGGCGACGAAATGTCGAGCGC
>CAZYJB010000714.1:393-3110 GCA_964647675.1 uncultured Verrucomicrobiota bacterium
GCGCGGGCGTCCCTGCTGGTAGATGTCGAGGCCCACGAAGAAGAGCTCCGACGTCGCGGTGACCACGGTGGCCGAGCCAGGCACCTTGAGCGAATCGCGCGCCAGCGGGGCGGCGGGATTGGCGAGATCAAAGGAGGAGATCACCGTCGCCGTTTCCCACACGCCATTGCGCGCGGCGGATTCCTCATAGGTCTGCGAGGCGACATAGAGAGCGGATCCGACCATGCGGCTTTCGAACAGGCGGCCGGCAATGGGCAGGCGCGTGACCTCGCGTGGTTGCGCGGTCGAAACGTCGACAATCACCACCGCGGCGCCCGCGTAGCCGTTGCCTCGGCAATCCTCGCGCAGCAACAAGACCACGTGCTGGTCGTCCGGCGCGTAGAGTTGTTCGCCCGAAGCCGGGAAGGTGAGCGTTCCGAGCAGGTGGGGGGCGTCGGGCGTGGAGACATCGATGGACTGAAGCCCGCGCAGTTGGTTGAAAAAATACAGACGCGACCCGCGGCGATTCCAGATGTCCGATTCGGTGACCGCGCGCTGGGAACCTCCCTGACCATTGGGCGTTACCGAGGCGGGCGGCGCGCCGGCGGAGTCGAAGACCACCTCGCCGTTGCGCAACATGGGGCTCGCGCCCGCGGGCAATGGCGTGGGCGCAATGTTGGTGCGCGCACGCGCGAAAGCGGCCAGGGGATCGTCGGATTCTGCGCGAACCCGCACCAGTTCGTGGACGGCGTCGGTGGCGAGGTCGACGATGATCGTCTGCGCCGTACCGTCGAGACGTCGCACGACGCGCGGACTCCAGCCTTGCAGGTCATCGCGCCGCGTGGATTCGACGACGAGGCGCCGGGTGCCGGCGGGCACGCTCACCGAGAGGTGCGCGGCCTGGGCATCCAGTTCGATGCGTTCGATGCGGGGTGCCGCGGGCGCCTGGGCGCGGGCGGGATCTGGCGTGAGCCAGGCCAGCAGCAGGGCGGCAAACAGCATGGGGCTTGGGCAGGGGAGTTTCATGGCGATCGGATAGGCGCTGGGGATGCCGGCAGGACAGGGTCAAATCGTCGGGTTCAAGGCGTGGGCTGGACCACCGTCGAAGCAGGTGGCTGAGCCACGATGGGACCGGTCGGGAAGCTCGAGCCGCCGGCGGGTTCCCGCGTGATCATGAACGAGGGGTTGGTGAAGGCGCCTGCGTCAGCATTGAACCGCAGCACCACCACCTGCGCGGCACCGCCCGGGTTCTGGCCGATGGCGGTATAGCCGACGCTCTGCACCAGGCCGGTATGCGGGTCGTTCATCCAGAGTTGGTACACCTCCGCAGGGGCGTCAGCCGCCGAAGGGCCATTCCAGACGCGGAACGCGATGGCACCCTGTCCCGTCTCAGCGGAAAAGGCGCCGAACGCAGTCGCGTCGGATGACGAGACGATCGTGGGCTCCTGGGCGGGTTGCGCGGGAGGCGTGGTTGGTCCGACTCCGGCGGTGGACGTGAGGTCGACAACCTGGATCGTGTGCGCGGCGCCCGAGCTTTCCACCGGGATGGCCGTGCCGTCCGCGGTGGGCGGTGCGGTGAAGCCGGAGGGGGGAGCCTGGACATTGTTGCGCGTGGCGATTCCGGAATGGTCGGTCACCGACGAGGCCCCGGCGCCGTCCGTGGAAGGCGATGGCGTCAGACTGGCGAACTGGCGGGCCGCGGCGAGAGCGAGCGCCAGCGGGAGTTCCTGAGTGGCCGACGCCAGCGACGTCGTGCCGGTGGTGCCGGTGCCGGAAGTTCCCGTGGTCCCGGTCTCCGAGGTCTGCGGGTTGGTGCCGGCAAGGCCAGTGCCCGGGCCCGGGGCCTGACCCGTGCGCCGCAGGTCGGCAATCACGGCCTCCGAGGGGTCAGACAATCCATTGCTGGTCACCAGTCGGAACACCTGAAGTTGGGCGGATCCGGCCGGTAACACCGCGCGCTGGGCCAGCACATGAGTCAGCATTGCAACTTGCTCGGAGAGCAGGCGCACCCGGTCCTGAAGCCGTGCGGCTTCGTCGGAGCCGGCTGCGGCGGCACTCGGCGACCGCGAGCCTCCACCGGCGGTGCCGGAACTCCGGGAGGCGTCGGCAATGCTGGTCGAACGCCCTGGGCGCGTGGCACGCGAATCCGGGCCGCCACTCGATCGCGGGGCCGGTGGAACGTCCTCCGCGGCGAGTTCGCCTGGGGGAGGGATGTTCCCGCGTCCGTTCCACAGCAGATGTCCGACGAAAGCCAGGGCAACCAGGGCGGCCATCGCCCAACCGCTGGACAGGCAGTGTCGCAACCAGGCCCAGAGGGTGAGGCGGTCCGGGACAGCCTGGGCCGCGGCGTGCGCCGGCACGGCGGGTTCAGACGCCAGGCGACGGGCAATGCCGTTCCAGACCGACGCGGGCGGCAGGACCGGCGGAGTGGTCAAGGCGAGGGCCTCGAGGTTGACCTGGAGATCTGCCACGTGGCGTTGCAGCTCGGGCGACGCCTCCAGTTCCGACTCGAAACTTCGCCGGGCCTCCGCATCGAGCAGGTCGAGTACGTAGAGGCTGGCGTCCTCCGCGTGGGGCAGGGAGTCAGGCATAGAGGTCCTTGAGCAGTTGCCGAAGCGCGAGCATGCCGCGGCGGATGTGCGACTTCACGGTGCCGAGGGGCTGGCCGCTGGCGCGGGAGATTTCGTCATGGCTCCAGCCACGGAAAAAGGCGAGTTCGATGGCCTCCCTCTGCGGAT
>CAZYJB010000715.1:0-3110 GCA_964647675.1 uncultured Verrucomicrobiota bacterium
TTGCCGAGGTGTTCGAGCGCGTCAACGAAGTGGTACGGCCGCGCGGCCAGTTCAGCATGCGGCCGGCGCAGGAGACGCTCAACGGCTGCGCGGGTAGGCATGGCATCCTGGGCGCCCGGCACCGTGGCGGCGAGGGCCCCGGCGGCGCAGGCGAAACGCATCGCTTCGCCCAGCCGCCCTCCCTCGGCGAGGTGTAGGGTCAGCGCCGCGGTGAACGCGTCACCCGCCGCGGTGGCGTCGCGGGCGCGAATCGGAAAGGCCGGAGCGATGAGGGTCTCGCGAACTCCGGCGTGGGCGATGGCACCATCACCACCGAGCTTGATGACCACCAGTCCCGGGTCGTGACGCCGAATGAGCGCGCGCGCCGCCAGCTCCGCCTCCATCATGGATCCGCAGGGCAAGCCGGATAGTATGGCGGCTTCCGTCTGGTTGGGGCTGAGGATGTCGATGCCGTGGAGAGAGTCGGGCAGGCCGTCCTCGGGAGCGGGCGCGCAGTCGAGGATGGTGGGCACTTTGTGGCGCCGGGCGATGCGCACCGCGGCGGCCACGGTGCGCAGCGGAATCTCGAGCTGCATCAGCACGGCGTCGGCCCGGGCGATCACGTCCTCGAGTTCCCGGATGCGGGCCGGTGCGAGGCGCGCGTTGGCGCCGGGGACCACGGTGATGCTGTTCTGCCCCGCGTCGTCGACCTGGATGGCGGCGGCCCCGGACGCGCAGCCGCGCACGCGAGTGACCTGCCGCACGTCGACCCCTTCTTTGCGCAGCCCTTCCAGAAGCCGCGCGCCGAGGTCGTCGTCGCCGACGCACCCCACGAGCGTGCACTCGCCGCCCAGCCGCGCAACGGCCACCGCCTGGTTGGCACCCTTGCCGCCGGGGCGGTTGTCGAACGCGCGGCCGATCAGTGTTTCGCCTGGCCGCGGCAGCCGCGCCACGTGCGTGACGAAATCCATGTTGATGGATCCGAGCACGACGCTGCGTGCTTTGCGGTTCCGGCGGCGCCGGTGAGATGCTGCGTTCTCCATGGCAGAAGGGGACGCTGCGAGAGTGGTCCGGGCGACCCGCGGCGTCCACCCCGAAGACGGAGTTTGGCTCCGAGACGGGGTGGGTGGGCGCATGGCCGGGGTGAATTGGCGTGGGCTGTCGCCTTTCGCCCCGTTCGGGGATGAGCTTCGGCGCCGCGTGAGGCACCGGGATTCCTGCGCACGATGCGTTCGGTGCTCCGGTCACCACCGCGCCTCAACCGGGCAACGCCCGGCCAGGAGATAGCCCAGGGCGAAGCCCTGGGGCTATTGGGTTTCCCCGGTTGGGGCGTCCTGAAGGGACGCGGTGGTCGAGATGCAGGCGCCCTTTCGGCCCTTCAGGCCTCCG
This sequence comes from uncultured Verrucomicrobiota bacterium, assembly GCA_964647675.1. Taxonomy (GTDB): domain Bacteria; phylum Verrucomicrobiota; class Verrucomicrobiia; order Limisphaerales; family CAIMTB01; genus CAIMTB01. The sequence continues at coordinate 1,369 of CAZYJB010000715.1, forward strand.
ATGTATCTAATGTCATGTTCCATTCCCAAGGCTTCGCCTTGGGCTATCACCTTTCGCCCCATCCGGGGCTGAGAACCGGGACGGAGTTCCGGGGGCGAGATCCGGCGTCCGCTTCGCTCAGTCCGGCTGGTCCCTGTGTTCGATGGTGAATTGCTCGGCCTTGCGCTATACGGCCAGCAACCGGAACCGGGACTCGAACTCGGGAAAGAACGCGTCGCCCTCCGGCGTCCCGTGCACTCGGGTCAGGAGCAGCGTGCGACAGCGCGGCAGGGCCTGCCGGTAAATCTCCGCGCCGCCGCAGACGAAGACCGGCGTTGGCAAGGGCATCCCCGGAATCGCCTCGAGGTCCGAAGCCGCCAGCACTCGCTCATCGACGATTCCGCGCCTGCTCAGCACCACCGTGGTGCGCCCCGGCAATGGGCGTCCGATCGATTCGTACGTCTTGCGCCCCATCACCAGCGTGCCGCCCAGGGTGGTCGCCTTGAACCATTTGAAGTCCTCCGGGAGATGCCAGGGGATGCGGTTCCCGGCGCCGATGACTCGGTTCTCCGCCATGGCGGCAATGGCGATCCACGGTCGCGCAGCGGAGGTGGGATACGCGGCCGCGCCGACCGGCGCAGAGGCGGGAGCAGGAACAAGGGCGGAGGTCGCGGAAACAGGCGTCATGGTCGGCGCACGGCAATCCAAAGATTGTCCGCGAGCCCGGCGGAGGCGAGGAGCTTCTCGAGGGCTGCAAGGCCGGCCCGCGCCGGCGCGGCGAACGCGGCTTGCTTCCAGCGTGTGGTGCGGCGCAGCAGTGCGGCGCGTTCCTGGTCCGGGACCTCGGCCTCCGAGCCGCGTCGCCAGTCCTGCCACAGGACGACCGGGTTGAAATGCGAACCGCCCTGGGCGACCACGCTGAAACCGCAACGCCGGAATAGGTGCGCGAGCGTCCCGCGGTCGAAGTAGTTCACGTGCTGGCCGAGAATGTACCGGTACCGCGTCCCCAGCAGCCGCACGGCCAGCGATCGCAGGTTGGGCACGAGCGCGAGGCACAGTCCGCCGGGACGCAGCCCGTGCGCGGCGCGTTCCAGAAAGGCGCCTGGATCGGGCAGATGCTCCAGCACTGCCCAGAAGGTGACGACGTCGAACTTTCGCGCGCCGAAGTCGTGGGTCAGCAGCGAGTCGGCGATGACCTCGATTCCGTGGGATCGCGCGTGGTCCAGCGCCGCGGTGGAGACATCGATGCCGGTGCCCTGGTAATCGCCCGGCCAGCGCGACCGCAGTTGGTGCAGGAAGGCGCCGGTGCTGCATCCGATGTCGAGCACCGCGCCCGCGCTGGAAAACCGGCGCAGCAACGCGAGTTCGCGTTGGAAGCGGACCGAGGCGAAATCGCCCTCGAGCTTGTCCGCCGACAAGTAGAAGGGGCGCCCGAGCTGGTCGTAGTGCGCGGCCGAACTCTCCGGGGGCAGGGGATCCGCGAAGACCATGCCGCAGGCAGGGCATCGCACCAGGCGCAGCGTGCCTTTGGTGCGCCACGGAACCGAACCGTTCCCGACGCAGACCGGGCAGCGTCGGGGGGGCGGACCGGCGTCGGAGGCAGCGGTCATGGGGCCGCAAAGAAACTGGGCGCAGGGCGCTCGGCGCGCGGGCCAGGGATCACACCGCGATGGGCGCCTTGATTCCTGGTTGCGGATAGTAGTTCTCGAGCTGGTAATCCTCGTATGCGAACGCGTGGATGTCCCGGACGGCGGGATTGAGCA
>CAZYJB010000716.1:0-3102 GCA_964647675.1 uncultured Verrucomicrobiota bacterium
ACGTAGCGCCGTCCGTCCGCCCGCCACGCCCGCAGCTTAAGGGCCGGCTTCTGGCCGTCCGCCGGCGGCTTGTCACGCATGGCATCGAATGAATTCTGACAGAGGTTGAGCAGGATTTGCACGAGTTTGTTTCGGTTCGCGTAAACCATGAACCCGCGCGGCACCTCGTTGATCAATTCCGCCCGCCCATCCTTCCAGTCCGCCGCCAGGAACCGCATCGCCGCCTCCACCGCAATGCCCGCATCCACCTCCGACACCGCGTCCGCCTGCGGATGGCTGAACTGGCGGAGGTCGCCGACGATGGTGGACACGCGCGTGATGCCCTCGCTGATGTCCCGCAGCACTTCCTCGAACTCCTCGCGCAGTTCGGACGGCAACTGTCGGCCGTGGCGGTTGAGAACATGCAGTCCCGTCCGCGCAAAATTCAGCGGATTGTTGATCTCATGGATGATCCCCGCGCTCAGGCGGCCAAGCGAGGCCATCTTTTCGGCCTGCACGAGCTGGGACTCCGTCTCGCGCAATTCTTCGAGGGTCGACTCGAGCTTGCGGTTCTGGCGACTCAGCTCCTTCTGAAGGCGCTGCGCGTCCACGAGATTCTTCAGTCGCAGCTTGAGTTCGGCGGTCGAAAAGGGCTTGGGCAGGAAATCGCTCGCCCCCGCGCTCAGCGCCGCGAGCTTCGTTTCGTCATCGGCGCGCGCGGTCAGCATGAGGAAGGGCAACGACCGCGTCGTGTGGTTCGAGCGGATCTCACGGCAGACCTGCAGGCCGTCCTTCTCCGGCAGCATCATGTCGCACACCACCGCGTCGGGCAGATACTGCGACGCCATCACCGTGGCCTGGTCGCCATCCACCGCCTCGCGCACCTGATAGTCGTCCTCCAGCTGGCTGCGCAAAAACCGCAGCATGTCCGGCTCGTCGTCCACCACCAGCACCTCGGGCCGCGTGCCGCCGCGGCCGGGATCCCACGGCCGCAGGCTGGAGCGCAGAGGGGTGATGCTCGCCTGCAGCTCGGCCCGCTTGTAGAGCTGGGCCAGGTGCTTGCGCGTCTCGTACGCCATGCCGGATGGCTCGGCCGGTGTCCCCGCCGCCGCCCTTTCGGCCCCCTCCGCGCCCGCCGCCGGACCGGCCGGCACGCTGACTTCGGAATCGTCTCCGCGGGGCAGGCGCACCGTCATGGTGGTGCCTTTGCCCACCTCGCTCCGCGCCACCACCTGGCCCTTGTGCGCCTCCACCAGCTCTTTCACCAGGGCCAGGCCGATGCCCGCGCCCTGGTACTTCCGATGCGACGAACTGTCGGCCTGCCAGAAGCGCTGGAAGAGTTGCGACAAGTGCTCGGGCGCGATCCCCATGCCCGTGTCGGTCACCTCGAAGATCACGTCGGTCTGGTCCACGAACGCGGTCAGGCGCACCTCGCCGCCAGCGGGGGTGAACTTGATACTGTTGAACAGCAGGTTGAGCAGCACCTTCTCGAGCTTGTCCGGGTCCGCCACGAGCGCCGGCACGCCCGGCTCCACGACGCACGCTACGCGCAGTCCGCGGTCCTCCGCGAAGCGGCGCACGGAATTCATGAGGATGCCGGTGAAACTCGGCACGTCGATGCGGGTCTTGTGCAGCGGCAGCTGCCCCGCGTCCAGGCGCACCAGATCGAGCAGATCGTTGATCAGCTTCAGGAGGCGCAGGCCGTTGTCCTGCATCGTCCCCACATACTCGCGCAGGCGCTCGTCGCCGGACACCGCCTGGTGTCGCGCCAGGTTCTCGATGGGCCCGAGCAGCAGAGTGAGAGGCGTGCGGAGTTCGTGGCTGATGTTGGCGAAGAACCGCCCCTTCAGCTCGTCCAGCTCGCGCAATCGCTTGTTGGTCTCCTCGAGGCGCTCGTTGGACTCGCCCAACCGGCTGTTGGACACCTCGAGCTCGCGGCGGCTGCGGTCGAGGTTGAAGCGGCCAACGTAGTCGCTGAAGCGGAGCTGCGCACTGACGTGACTGCCGATCACCACGATGATCGAGGTGAGCAGCATGAACCAGACGTTGTTGAGGAAGACACCCCAGTTGCCGGTGCGCGCCTCGCGTGCGTGGATGCCCCCGAACTCGGGGGTCATCTCGCCAAGGAGCAGCCGATTGGCGGCCATGACATGCTGCTCCGGCGGCAGGACGAAGCCGGCAAGCTGGCCCTCGACGCCGTCCCGCACATGCTTGGGCAGGGTCATCCCAGGCAGGTTGGTGATCTGGATCGGACCCGCCCGGCGGATTGCGAAGTCGAGGTCGTCCTCGAGTTGCGCGAGGAACCCGCGATCGTTCACCAGGCTCTCCGGCGGGGTGGTGCGGGCCAGCTGATTGCGCACTGCCGGTGAGAGGCGGGCGGCGAGTTGCGCGTAGAGCGGATCGGCGGGGTGCGCCAGCTTGGCGATCAGGTGGTCGACGTTGCGAAGGTGATCCAGTTCCACTCCGCGCGCCGGCTTGAGGGGCAGCACGGCGCCGAAATAGAGCAGGAAGACGAGAAACGCGGCGGAGAGCGATTGCATGACGTTCCATTGCATCACCATGCCCACGCCGAGCAGCACCAGGTTGAGGCCCGCATAGTAGGGCGATTCCGCACCGTCCGTGCTGCGGATGATCCACGCCATGCAGAAGGCCGGCGCCACCGCCAGCATCACGCCGAGGAACCGGAAATGGCGCGCGCCGAAGGGACGGCTGGCGAGCTTGAGGATGGGCAACACCGCCACCGAACAGGCCATCCGCATGAACATGAAGCCGTAGACTTTCGCGCCGTACTTCGGCTGGTAGTAAAGCAGGTCGATCAGGAACCCCGACGGGATCAGGGCCATGGCGATCCAGCAGCCCAAGCGCAGGCGCTGCAGGCCAATCTCACGCTCGTGCCGCGCATAGGCAGCCGCCACCTCTGGACTGATATCAGCCATTCGGCACATCGAGCGGCCGGCGGGCCTCGAGGTACAGGTTCACTTCGAGGGGATCAGCCAGCACGGAAGGATCCTGGGGATTCAGCGATTCCGGGAGCAGGCTCATCATCTGCTCGCGGTTCCGGAAGATCAGGTGCCACTCCAGGAGGTAGTCCATCGAATGGCGGAACGGTTTCGACGCGTCCAC
>CAZYJB010000717.1:0-3098 GCA_964647675.1 uncultured Verrucomicrobiota bacterium
GCGTTGATGCCGCCCTGCGCCGCCACCGAGTGCGCGCGCCGTGCGGAATCGTGGTAGATGAGGCACTTGACGCGGTAGCCCAGTTCGGCGAGCGACGCGGCGGCGGAGGAGCCGGCGAGGCCGCCGCCGATGACGATGATCTCGTATTTGCGCTTGTTGGCCGGGTTGACCAGCTTGATGTCACCGAGGTGCTTGGTCCACTTCTGCTCCAGGGGACCCGAGGGGACCTTCGATTCGAGTTTCATGGCCGGGGGAGGGGCGGGAACGGGAAGGCGGAAAGCTTGGGCGTGACGCTCAGTCGTGCGTGGGTCGGCGTCACTGGACGATGCGGAGATAGATCGCGACCGGGATGGCGGCATAGCCGGCGAAGAGCGCCGACGAGATCAGCTTGGAACCAAGCTCGAGACGCAGGCGCCAGCGGCCCTCGCGGATGCCGAGGGACTGGAACATGGAACTGGTGCCGTGGCTGAGGTGCAACGCCAGCATCACCACCGCCACCAGGTAGAAGACGGCCACCAGGGGCTGCTGGAAGCCTGCCACCATCATCGAGTGCACATCCTTGAAACCCTTCTGTGGTCCCGAAGTCACCATCAGGGAGCCGAATTCCTTGGCCGGATGCGAGGCGGGAAGAAGATTGATGGCCGAGGTCTGCGCCGTGAAATGGAGCAGGTGATAGATCACGAAGGCGGCGATCACCAGGCCGGTCAGCAGCATGTGCCGCGCAATCCAGGTGGTTGCGTAGGGCCGCGGGGCGCCCGCGTACTCCTGCGGCCGGGCGGCCTTGTTCTGCGCGCTCAGCGTGATAGCGGCCCAGATATGCAGCCCGACCACCACCAGCAGCCCAAGGCGCGCCGACCAGATCAGAGCCGGGTTCTCGTGCAGGAAATGGGCGTAGGCATTGATGTGTTCCTTGGGCAGAAAGACCTGGAGGTTGCCGGCGAGGTGCCCGACGGCGAAGAGCAGCAGGGCGGCGCCGGTGGCCGCCATGATCAGTTTCTTGCCGATGGAGGAGTTGAGGAGCAGCAGCAGGGGTTTCATGGCTCGCGAAGGCGCGTCAGCGGGTGGACCCGTCGGAATGTCGAAGCGGACACGAAGTAATTCACTGGATCATTAGTTCTGATTCCAGTTTTTGCGCTCAAGTGGGCGTAATACTTATGGACCCCCGCGCAGTCGGTCAACCGTCAACCATCAGGCGAGACAAATTTCAGGGAAAAGCTCCGGCGCGGCTGCCGCGAACGGCGGGTGATCCACCCGGCAATCTCGGTGAGGGACCGGACCTGAAGATCGCGTGAGGTGGCGTCCCGGCGCAGGTGAAGCGCGGGGAGGCCGGCGCCGGTGGCCCCGGCAAAGTCTTCGAGCAGGGAATCGCCAATATGCAGCACCGAGGCGGCCGGGGTGCCCAATTGCCGCAACGCCTCCTGGAAGATGACCGGCGACGGCTTGTTGAATCCTGTCTCGCACGAGACGACCAGGCTGCAGAAGTACCGGTCGAGGCGGAGTTCGGCGAGCAGCGGGCGCAGACGGTCGTCCCAATTGGAAACGATGCCGAGATCCAGGCCGAGGGCGGACAGCGCCTCGAGGGCCGGGATGACGTCCGGGTAGATCTCCCACGCGGCGGCACCGGCGAAAGCATCGTAGAGGGCCGGGAAGAAAGACTCGCTCGGGCGCGCGGTGAGCAATCCGTCGAAGACCATGTCGACGACATCCTGCCATTCCTCCCGGCGTTGTGGCGGATTGGGCAGTTCAGACCAGATCGTGCGGAAGCGCGCGTCGAGATCCGCAGGATCGAGCGCGGGAAACCCGTTCTCACGGGCCGTCCGGGCATACACTTCGCCAACCGACGGATGCGGGGCGATGAGGGTGCCTCCGACATCGAAGGTGACGGCGCTGATCTCGGGCCATTGGCGGCTCATGGCGTGGCGTGGCGTGGCGCGGGAGTTCGACGGGGTGACGGCGTCAGGGGCGGCGCTGGGTGAGGAGCCACTCCTGCACCGCTGGGTCCTGGTAGGCGGCGGTCCACGAGTCGTGGCCTGCTTCCGGGTCGACCGTCAGGCGCGGCGAGTTCCCCAATCGTTTGAACGCTTCGACCATGCGCTCCGACTCGGCGGGCACGACGACCGTGTCCTTGGCTCCGTGGAAGGCCCAGACCGGAAGCTGCCTCAGGTGTTCGCGGCGGGTTCCCGAGGCGAGCAGGAGATCGATGGTGGATCCGCCGCCGCAGATCGGCGCGATTCCCGCGAAGCGTTCGGGATGGGCGATGGCCCAGGCCCAGGTGCCGTAGCCGCCCATACTGAGTCCGGTCAGGACGACGCGCTTCGGGTCCACCGCGTGGCGCGCCAACAGGTCGGACAAGAGGGCATCCAGCGTCTCCACATCCCACGAAGTGTTGGCGGGGCACTGTGGCGAGACCACCACCGCCGGGAATTCAGGGCGTGATTCGACGAGTTTGGGCGGTCCATGCACCGCGACTGCGGCGAGGTTGGTGCCGCGCTCGCCCGCGCCATGCAGGAACACCATCAAGGGCCAGCGCCTGGCGCCCTGCGCCTCGTAGCCTTGGGGCAGGTGCAGGAGATAGGAGAGCGCGTGCGTGCGGGAAGCCACCTGCTCGAATCGCTGCGCCTGCTGCCGCAGGTTGCCACGACTGCCGGCGTCGGCAGCCGAAACCGTGGGAAGGGCACCGAGCGTGAGGAGTATCGCGACACCCGCGGAGAGAAGCAGCTTCATGGCGTGCGCGTAGCCTAGAGCGCGCCTGAGGCCTTCACAACGGTGATCCTGCTTACGCGTCGTCGCGTGTCGGCGGATCGAACGATTTGTGGCGCGCCCGATAATGGCCTGGGAGACAAGCGTTTGCCGCAGATTCTCAGTTCTGTTTCGGAGGCCGCGTCGGAGGTGCACGCAAAGCCCGGGGACGGGCGTCGCCCAGCCTGTTCCAGAGGTCGCCGGTTGCTCCGGGGCAGGGCGCGCTCGGTAAACGGCTTGGGGCGAGAAGATTGGCTCGAGTTGCTGCGCGCAAGGCGAAGGCGGCGGAGTCGTCGCGGTCCCTGCTGGCACACGCGTTGCTTTATGGAGGGCAGAACAGAAACGAACCGAGTCGGACC
>CAZYJB010000718.1:0-898 GCA_964647675.1 uncultured Verrucomicrobiota bacterium
GAGGGTCCGGGGTCCCCAGCCGCGCCGCAGCCGAGCCACCAGCAGCACGACGTAGCCGAGCCAGACCAGGATGGACCAGATCACCTTGGGATCCCCGCGCACCGCGCTCGCGCCACCCGCGTCGCGCACGAGGATGATGCTGAGCGCGAGCCCGACCGAGAGCAGGGCCAGTCCAACCGCGAGCGCGCCGGTCACCACGCGGTCCAGTCGCTCGATCGACGGCAGCCGCGAGAGCACGGCGCGCACCTTGCTGAACTTCAGGTCGCGCTCCTGCACCAGGTAAAGCCCGGCCGCCATGGCGCTCAGCCCGAAGGTGCCGTAGGCGAGCAAGACCAGCGCCGCGTGGAGGCTCACGAGGCGGTGCGTCACATCGAGGTCGCGCGCGGGCTGGTCGAGGCCGGGCTGCAACCCGAACAGACCGAGCGCCAGGAGCGTCGGCGCCGCCAGGGCGCAGAGGAAACGCAGGCGCGGGACGATGCCGATCACGAGGTGGATCAGCACCACCGCCCAGGAAAGGAACATCACTGCCTCGAACAGGTTCGTGACCGGGCATTTCTGAAGCGAGAACCCGCGCGCCATGAGCGCGCCCCAGTTGGGGAGCACCCCGGCCGCGAGGAACCCGTAGCACCACCACTCGTCGCGCGTGAATCCGCGCTGCCACATGCGGAACGCGGCCACGGTGCTCGCCGCGTAAAACGCGAGCGCGACCATGAACAGGATGCGATCCGGCGTGCCTTCCACGTCGCGAACGCTACCCGACCGCGACCTGCGCATGAAGGAAAACCCCGGCCCACTTTTCCATGGGCCGGGCTTTGCACCCGGCCGTTTCCTCGCACAGGATCGGGGATGCGCCCGCGGTTGGACCGCCGCCGACCCTTGCCGGTCCGCCGAGGGCCGA
>CAZYJB010000718.1:908-3083 GCA_964647675.1 uncultured Verrucomicrobiota bacterium
CGTGATCACCGCCCCGCGAACCGGCCGGGAACCCGGCCCCGCCCTGCCCGCCGCTTACTCACCGCGGGAGCGATTCCTGCGCGCCTGCCGTTGCGAGCCGGTGGACCGCACGCCCGTGTGGCTCATGCGGCAGGCCGGCCGCGTGCTGCCCGAGTACCGTGCCCTCAAGCAACGCCATTCCTTCGTCGAACTCGTGCGCACGCCCGAGCTGGCCACCGAGGTCACGCTCCAGCCGGTGCGCCGCTTCGGCTTCGATGCGGCCATCCTTTTCTCCGACATCCTCGTCATCCCGGAGGCGCTCGGGCAGGCGTACGCCTTCCAGGACGGCGGCGGCATCCGCATGGCGCATCGTATCGACTCCGCGGACGCCATCGCGCGGCTGACCACGGGCCGCGTGCGAGAACACCTCGCCTATGTGGACGCGGCGCTCCGCCTGATCCGCCGCGAACTCGGCGGCCACAACGCGCTGATCGGCTTCAGCGGCGCTCCCTGGACCCTCGCCTGCTTCATGATTCAGGGCGGCAGTTCCGATGGCTTCCCCGACGCGCATCGGCTGCTCGCGGAGAATCCCGCGCTCTACGAATCGCTGGGCGCCCGCCTGACCGCGGCCGTCATCGAGTATCTGCATCTCCAGTGCGACGCGGGCGCGGAGGTGGTGCAACTGTTCGACACACTCGCGGGCGCGCTGCCGGCGAAACAGTTCGAGCGTGCCTCGGGCCGCTGGCTCCGGCAGATCGTGGCCGCGCTTTCCCCGCGTGTTCCCGTCATTCTCTTCGCCAAAGGCGCCGCCGCGCCGTGGAGCGACCTCGCCGCGATGCGCCCGTCCGTGCTCGGGGTCTCGGACGCCGCCGACCTCGCGCAACTCCGGCGGGAACTGCCGGAGAACCTCGGCATCCAGGGCAACCTCGCGCCCTCGGTGCTCACGGGAACCGCGGAGGGAGTGGTCCGCGAGACGCGGCGCATCCTGGAGACTCTTCGCGGGCGTGCGGGGCATGTTTTCAATCTCGGTCACGGGGTGCCCCCGGATGCGCCGCTGGCCCACCTCGAAACCCTGGTCCACACCCTGCGCACCTTCTCATGAGCGGCTTGAGCGTCGATCTCGACCTGATTCAGAAGTACAACGTGGCGGGGCCGCGTTACACGTCCTACCCACCTGCCACGCAGTTCGCCGACAGCTTCACGCCCGCGGATGCGGAGCGGGAGCTCGAGGCGGCGCGCGTGGCAAATCCGCCGCTCTCGCTCTATTTCCACATTCCGTTCTGCGAGACGCTCTGCTGGTTCTGCGGCTGCACCACGGTCATCACGCTGAACCACCAGCAGGGTGACACGTACCTTCAGTATCTGGACCGCGAGATGCGGCGGGCCCGGGCGCACCTCGCGAGTGAGGCGAAGGCAGTGCAACTCCACTGGGGCGGAGGCTCGCCCACGTTCCTGAACCCGGATCAGATCCGCACCCTCGGGAGATCCATTCGCGACCAATTCGGATTCGCGCCGGACATCGAGGCGTCGGTGGAAGTCGATCCCCGCCGGCTGGTCGAAGACCACGTCATCGCGCTGCGAGAGGCGGGGTTCAACCGCGCGTCGCTGGGCGTGCAGGATTTCGATCCCGACGTGCAGGTGGCGGTGCACCGCATCCAGCCGCGCGAGATCACGGCGCAGGCCATCCAATGGCTGCGCGACGCCGGCTTCAGCTCGCTGAATCTGGATCTCATCTACGGCCTGCCAGGCCAGACGGTGGAATCGTTTGCCCGCACGCTCGACGCCGTGCTGGAGCTGCGTCCGGACCGTTTGGCGGTCTTCAGCTACGCGCACGTGCCGTGGCTCAAGCCGTCGCAGAAGATCTTCGAGAAACGCATGGCGCTGCCCTCGCCCGAGACCAAGCTGCAGATCCTGAAGCTGGTCGTCGAACGGCTCACGCGCGACGCCGGCTACGTCTACATCGGCATGGACCATTTTGCGCTGCCGGACGACGAACTGGCGGTCGCGCAGCGGCATCGCACCTTGCAGCGCAACTTCCAGGGCTACAGCACACGCGGCGGCACGCAGATCGCCTCCTTCGGCATGTCGGCCATCTCGCAGACCGCGGACGCCTACTGGCAGAATCTCAAGACGCTGCCCGAGTATTACGCCGCGGTGGACGCCGGCCGCCTGCCGGTGGCACGCGGACGCCGCGTC
>CAZYJB010000719.1:0-1911 GCA_964647675.1 uncultured Verrucomicrobiota bacterium
GGAGAGTCGCTCGCGCCCCGAACCCGGTCGCGCATAGAGATCGAGATCCACGTCCGCTCGCCACCGGATGCCGATCTTGACCGGGCCCTTCAACCGCGTCGGCGGCCCCTTCGCGGCGTTGACGACCTGCTCGCCGCGGATCCAATCCATCGACTCCGTCGCGCGGGTGACGCGGATCATCTCGAGCTTGCCGTCCGTGGACGCGAGCTCGGGCTCCGGATCCGGCGCCGAGGATGGCGTGGCGTCCAGCTGGAGCGTGGACGCAAACACCACCGGCAGATCCGCCGCGATCGCGCGCAGGCTGCCACCCTGCTGCCGCACGAACATCCTCCAGAAGCGCTCCACTTTCTCGCGATGCAGCTCGGTCACCCACGGGTCGCCGAAGTACCCCCAATCCACGCGCACACGGTCCAACCGTTGCTGCCGATCGCGCGTGCCGTACACCGAGCGGTCGCGCGGAACGCCAAGGTGGCTGTCCGACGGAAAATAGCCGTCCGCCATGGAGAACGACGGTTCCTTTTCGTCGAGGTGAAGCGGGCTGCCCAGCAGGATGACGCGCACCTCGCGCTCCGCCGGCACGAGGTGATCCGCAACGAAATCCAACAGGGCCGGAACCTTGAGAGCGCCTGTGAAATCGAGGCGTCCCGCGGCGGGTTTCACCTCGTTGGTGGCGAAGAACCGCTTGGTCTCGCGCAAGGCTTCGGAGAACTGATTGAGGCGCGTCTTCTCGCTGCGGAACGCGTCGCGCCGCGGGATCTCCATGCGCGCGACCGTGCGCAGCCGGTACCCGTCCAACACCGTGAGCACCGTGTCGGTGGGCGTCTGCGTCACGAGAAAACGCACGAGGGCCTGGAAGGAAGCTTCCTTCGCGGACATCTCAAGGAACGGTGAGACGGCGATCACCCACAGGGGTGGCCGTGCAGGAGGTTCCTTCGCCGCGTCCTCTTCAGCCCTCGCCGACGGCCCTCCGATCACGCCCAGGAACAGCGCGAGGCCCAGGCAGGCCCCGGTCCAGACGCGCGACCTCCGATGAAGCGAGTAAGGTGTCCGGTTCATGCGCGGGCCTCCGCGGGGGTCGAGGCCGCCGAATGGGTCGATCCGTTGGTGTGCGCATTGCGCGGGATGGTCTCCACTTCCGGCGGTCCCGGGTCATCCAGCGCTGCCAGCCGACCGCGCAGCTCCTCGGCCGCGCGTTCGATGATGCGCTGCTTCTGCACCACACGATCGCCGAGCGCGCGCTGCTCGCGCACGAACAGCGACCGCGCGTACGCGACGAACACCGCGAGTTCGTTCTCCAACTTCGTGATGGCCCCGGTCGCCCGCGCCATGCGCGTGCGCTCATCCTGAAGCCGTTGCTCCAGCGAGACCCGCTCACGATCGAACGGCGCGAAGACGGGATTCAATGCGAGCCGGACCGGCCGATGGCGCGCGTAGAGTTGGCTCATGTAGATGCCGAGCAATGCCGAGAGAAAGATCTCCGCCACGGCCTGGCCACCGACCAGCAGGCGATCCACCGTCTTGGCGCCGCCCGCGCGCGCAGCGGCGCTTCCGCCGTCGTCGAACACGCTCAGCGCGCGGATCTGTTCCTCGGTCGTGCGGGACAGACTCGGATAGATGCTGGCGTAGGCCCCCACCCAGATCGCCACGCCGGCCACCCCCACGGCGAAACACGCCCACGTGTACCACCGACGGGACCGCCGGCCTTCGAGGAGATCCCAGCCCACTTTCACACCGAGCGCGCCGACGGGAAGCAGGGCGGACCAGAAATAGGCGCGCATCGGGTGCTCGGAGAAGGTGACGATACCCGACTCGAGCAGGTTGAAGGAAACATTGAAGACACCGAAGACCAGCAGCGCGAGGATCGCCAGCCCCGCGGAGGCGAACATGAAGCGGGACCAGAAATTCCAGGGC
>CAZYJB010000719.1:1921-3082 GCA_964647675.1 uncultured Verrucomicrobiota bacterium
GACTCGGTTGGTCGTCCGCCACGCCATCGTGGTCGGCGGCCATGAAGCGATCCTCGCCCTCGAGTTGCTGCGTCACCTGGCGCCACTGGAGTTCCAGGGCCCCCAGACGCGCCTCGCAACCCGCGCGTTCCTGTTCCTGCTGCGCCAGCTCGGCGCCGTGCCGGTGAAGAAACAGGGACCGATGAAAGGACTCCACCGCGTTGACCCCGCCGACTTCGCCGGATTCCGCCACCGTGCGGATGAATTCGAGATGAATCGTGGGCGCGACGGTGCCGTCGCCGCCCGAGACCGGGAGCGTACTCATGGCATGTAGGGGAGAAAGAGGGGCACCCGCACCGACCCGGCCATCCGCGCGCAGGGCGGATGCCCCTCCCGACCCATCAATCGTCGTTCAACTCAGGGCTTCGCGGCCGGCGCGGCATCCGCGGCGGGTGCGGGCCCAGCGGCGGGCGCCGCCTCCGGACCGGAGTTGTTGTCGGCCGAGGGCTTGGGCGCCTTCTTCTTGGCCGGCAGTTCTTCCCGGCGCTCTTCGGAGCGGCGCTCTTCGCGGTGCTTCTCGGAGTGCTCCCTCGCTTCCTCACGATGCTTCTCGGAGTGCTCCCTGGCCTCCTCGCGCTCCTTCTCAGAAAGCTCCCTGGCCTTCTCGAGCTTCTCGTCCATGCGCTCCGCTTCCTCGTCGAGGCGTTCCAACTGGGACTCGAGCTGGTTCATCTGCGCTTCCATGCGCTTCATCTCGCGTTCGAGCGCGCGACGATGCTCCTCGATCGGACGGCGCATCGCCTCGCGACGCTCGGGCGAAAACTCCATGCGCGCCTTGGCCATCGCCTTCTCTGCCTCCTCCCGTGCTTTGCGGCGGACCTCCTCGGTATTCTTCTGGGCCTCCCGCACGATGTCGTCGGTGCGCTTGCGGATCTCATCCACCTGATTACGCATCCTCCGGGCCTCGTCCTCATTCAGTTTACCGAGTTCCTTGAGCTTCCCCTTGTCCATCTCGAAGCGGAACTTCGTGTTGGGATTCAAGTTCCAGCTGCCGGCGGCCGGTGGCGCCCATTTCGCTCCGCCACGCTGTTCTACCAGCGATTCGACCATCCGCTCCAGGCGATGGAGGCGGCGCTCCAAAGACCCCTGCGAATCGTCGCCATGCCGTCCTTTCGACTCGTC
>CAZYJB010000720.1:0-3075 GCA_964647675.1 uncultured Verrucomicrobiota bacterium
CCGCTGAAACTCCTTCGATCCCTCCACGCTCCTGTCGGTCCTGCGTAAGCCCGATGCTGTGTATGGCTATGGTGACTGCTTCGGGCGGCTCGGCCGGGACGCCTCGCCCCACCCATCGGCGAAGGAAGAAGGCGGGCCGCCGTGAGCCTCCAGGGCCCTACGGGCGCGAGGGTATCCTCCAGTAGGGGATCGCGCCTTTCCACGCCTTGGGCAGCCCACGCGCGTCCGGCGAGACGCCGTCGAGCAGAAGCTGCCGGAGGTCGGCCAGCATCTCGCGCGCATCCGTCAGGTAGCTGTGGCCCAGCATGTCGGTGTTCAGTGCGGAAGCGTCGATGGATTCGAGGTCGGGCAGGAGGACGAGGTCGTCTCCGCCAAGGCCCGCGCGCGGATAGTCGTTCTGCAGGCTGCGGGCCAGGAGCAGCGCGCGGTCGTGCGAGGAGGCGTAGAGTGTGGCGCGCCGCGCCACGCGCGTGACGAGCGGGAAGTTGTCGGCGAAGACGTCGGTGCGGACGTCCGGCGCCGCGAAGACCACCTGGTTGATCTGCTGCCGCAGGGACTCCGGAGCGTGGCTAAGCGCAAGGGTCATGACGCGGTTCCCCATGCTGTGCGCGAGGAGGTGCAGGTTGGTGGTGCCGGTGCGGCTCATAACCTCGACGAGGAACCGCTCGAAGTGTCGCGCCGAACTGCCCATCGCCGTTTCGCCGTCGGTGACATAATCCTTGGGCGTCGGGTCGCCCTGGGACGCCCAACTGAACAGGATCGTCGGCCCCGGAAACTGCCAGTCGTGTGCGAGTTGTGCCGCGCGCATGGCCGCCTCGTGGAACTCCACGTTGAAGCCGTGGATAAAGATGAACGCGTGCCGGCCACGGTCCGGATCGAGAGACCGGTTGATCCGCGCAATGAACTCATTGGCTGGAAGGGGTTCCAGGTTGAAGAGAGTGAAGTGCTTCGAGAGATCCTCCCGAAACTCGAGCCGGGTGAGTCGCGGGCGTTCCACCTGGCCTGCGGTGTGGTTGGTGGGAACGGTCACCCAGCAGACACCGAGTTCGTAGCCGTTGGTGATGGCGCGGCCGAAGTACGGAACGGCGGAGCCGTGGGCCTGCTTCAGCGTGCGCCACGACTCGAGGGATCGCTCGGGTCGACGATCGGTTCCGTAGAGGACGGGAAGGAGCGTGAAGTCGGGGAATTCCAGCGCGGACCTGGGAAGGCTCTCCGCGGGCACGCTCGCAGCAATGGTGATGGAGTCGACGGATCCAGCACGAGCGGGAGCGGGAGCGCTCGCGGGCGAGCGCGAGGCCGTGGCCGTGGCCGTTTCCGTCGTGAGGCATCCCTGGATCCCGAGGACGAGGCCGAGGCGCGCGGCGGTGCAGGCCGCGGCGAGTGCTTTGGAACTGGAGGGTCGTTTCATGGGGGTGGGCTCACCATTGCCGTAGGAACCGCAGGAAGGTGTGCGAGAGGGCCAGGAAGAGCAGAATCCACGCAATCAGGGAGATGGGCGATTCCGGTGGCGCGGGCAGTCCGAACCACAGACCGACGGGCCCCGCGACCGGCAGGAGAATCAATGCCAGCACGAGGGCGACGCCGAAGGGCGTGAGCAGCGGCGCAATCCGCATCAGCAGGACCTGCCACAAGTAGAGCCTCCATTTCTCGAAGACCGCCGGAAGAAACCCGACGACGAAGTCGCGGTCGCCGACATAGTTGCAGACCTGCCGCACCCGACCGCGAAACTGCGACCAATCGAAGCTGCGGCGCACGACGCTTCCGGCGAAGGCGATGTGGGAGAAAGCCACGGCGGGACTCAGCTCGAGCGCGCGGGCGGCGAGGTAGGTGCCGTTGCTGTGACCGACGAAGCTCACTTCCGCCTCGGGGAACAGGGTGCGCACCTCCGCGTACCGTTCGAGGAACCAATACGCGGCTCGCTCGCGTCCGCCCGGTTTCACGAAATCCCACATCGAAAAGTACCCGTAGGACGGACTCGGGGCCCGCACGGCAAGATTCGAACGCTTGCCCAGGCATCGGACTTCCCGCGCTACGCGCTTGGTCCAGAAGCCGTGGTCGCGGATGCCGTGCAGGATCATCACGGCGTGCTGCACGGACGTGCACCGTTCCGTCGAGGCGTCGACGTCGTCGGTCACGTCCATCGGATCGAGATAGTCGTCGATGTCGTTGGCGCAGACCGTGGCCGGACTCTTCTCGAGTTGGTCGAAAGGATCGCGGACTGCGGCGATGATCCGGGCACGTCGCTGCGAGGTGGTGTCGTCGTCGCCCCAGATCTGGATGGCCTGGGCGTGCGTGCAGCCGGGCAGCTCCAGATAGAGGAATTCGGGACGCGGACCCAGTTCCGCGCAGTCGGCTGGCGAGATGAATTCGTCCCGGGCACCAAGCAGGAAGATGGTGCTGGTCATGAGTCCGGAGCGCAGGTCGCGCGGGTTCGGACCGGAGGCGGGGAGGCTCGATGGCGAGGCTCGCTGCGCCTTCCTCAGGCGGTGCATGAGCGCCACGTACTGGATCCGTGTTTCGATGATGAACGGAGCGCCCCGCTGCAACTGAAGGATCAGCGGAGGCTGCGACGTCCACTTCCGGCACCGCAGTAGGCTCCTGACCCTGGTCGTCCATCGTAGCAATCCGATCAGGGCGGAAGCGAAGAATCGCAGGGTCGGTGGCGATGCAGAAGTGAACTCCCAGCCGCGAGTGATGCCCGAGAGGATCACCAAGCGCTCGATCCTGTGCGCCCACGGCGCCGGTCCTGACGGCCGACTCGGCTGTCCGTCGCGCGCCAGTCCGTGCGCCAGGGTGAACACCCGACGCGCCAGGACGGATCCGGCGCTGAACCCGAAGAGCACGATCCGGGCGATCGCCGGCGCCTGTTGCATCCGCCGGTCGAGTCTTTCGTAGACTTCCAGCGCGAGGGCTTCCGCAGACCGGGTGCTGAAGATTCCCATGTCCAGGTCCGGGCACCAGATTTCGGCGTTCTCGATCTCCTGGGAGAGAATCTCCGCGAACTCGGGTGGAAAGTCCCCGCCACGACGCCCGAAGAGCAGCGGCTCGCCGGTCGTGCTCCAGCCGCGCAGCGCC
>CAZYJB010000721.1:0-3074 GCA_964647675.1 uncultured Verrucomicrobiota bacterium
TGGAAGGGCGCCGAGGGTGCGCGCCACGTGCTGTTCACGGCGGGGCACTACCTGTTTGCGATCGACGCCGGCAGCGGGCGGCTCGTGGAGGGTTTTGGGAAGAGCGGGCGCGTCGACATCCGGGAGGGACTGGATCGTCCCGCCGAGACCCTGTTCGTGCTCGCCAACACGCCCGGTACCCTCTTCCGGGACCTGTTGATCCTGCCGACCCGCGTCTCGGAAGGACCTGGTCCAGCCGCGCCGGGGCACATTCGCGCGTACGACGTTCGCAGCGGGAAGATCGTGTGGAGCTTTCGCACCATTCCGCGCCCGGGCGAGCCCGGGCATGAAACCTGGCCGCCCGATGCGTGGCAGTTCGCGGGCGGCGCCAATTGCTGGGCCGGCATGGCGGTGGACGAGGCGCGCGGACTGGTGTTCGTGCCCACCGGTTCGGCGGCTTTTGATTTCTGGGGTGGGGACCGACTGGGCGACAACCTTTACGCGAACTGCCTGCTGGCCCTCGACGCCGCCACCGGTGCGAAGCGCTGGCATTTCCAGGCGGTTCGGCATGATCTCTGGGACCGCGACTTTCCCGCGCCGCCGACGCTGGTGACGGTGACTCACGATGGAAAGCGCGTGGACGCGCTGGCGCAGACGACGAAGTCCGGGCACGTGTTTCTCTTGGAACGCGAGACCGGAGGTCCCTTGTTCCCAATCGAAGAGCGTCCGGTGCCGAAGTCGGATCTCGCCGGGGAAGTCGCCGCAGCGACTCAGCCCGTGCCGCTCAAGCCGCCGCCGTTTTCTCGACAGTGGTTCACCGAGGAAACCGTCACCGAGCGCACTCCCGAAGCGCGCGCTGCGGTGTTCAAGCGCTGGCGCGAAATCCTGCCACACCAGCCTTGGCTGCCGCCCAGCACCAATGGAACCATTGTTTTCCCGGGCTTCGACGGCGGTGCGGAATGGGGCGGCGCGGCTTTCGATCCCGCCACCGGCCACCTCTTCGTCAACGCCAACGAGATGCCGTGGATCCTGCAAATGGTACCCACCAAGGGTGCCGCTGGGGAGGGCAACATCGGCACGCCCGCGCAGTTCTACAGTGCCGTCTGCGCCTCCTGCCATGGCGCGAACCGCGAGGGTGAAGTGGGGCGTAACATCCCCACCCTGGTCAACGTCGGGCAGAGGCTGAAGGAGGATGACATCGTCCAGTTGCTGGCCAGTGGCCGTGGCACCATGCCGTCCTTCGCATTTCTCTCGGAGTCGGACCGCCGAGGGCTGGCGCGCCTGCTCCTCGGACTCGAGACCGCGCCGACCCCGGCGGCCAAGCCGAGCGCGACGGAGGAGCGCCACCCTGAACCGGCAACGAGTGCGGCGACCATCCGTTCGCCTTACGGGCACACCGGCTACAACCGCTGGACCGATCCCGACGGGTATCCGGCCGTGAAACCGCCGTGGGGCACACTCACGGCCATTGATCTCAATCGTGGTGAACTCGCCTGGCAGGTTCCCCTTGGCGAGTATCCCGAACTGACGGCCAAAGGCGTGGCGCGGACCGGCACCGAGAACTACGGAGGACCGGTGGTGACGGCCTCCGGGGTCCTGTTCATTGCGGCGACGCGCGACGAACGGATTCGTGCGTTTGATACTGCCGACGGACGCGAGCTTTGGAGCGCCGCGCTGCCGGCGGGCGGGTACGCCACGCCTTCAACGTACTCGGTGGGGGGTCGCCAGTTCGTGGTGATCGCGTGCGGCGGCGGCAAGCTGGGGACGAAGAGTGGTGATGCGTATGTGGCCTTTGCGTTGCCCAATCGTTAGCCGCGGCGCCCTTCAGCGCAGACGCCCGAGCGCCTTCACGCTGATCGAATTGCTGGTGGTGATCGCCATCATTGCGATCCTTGCGTCGATGCTGCTGCCGGCGCTTTCGCGGGCCAAGGAACAGGCCTCGTCCACCGCCTGCCGCTCCAACCTCCGGCAGGTCGCCCTCGCCTGGGAGTTGTACCTCGGCGATCACGACGATCGGTTTCCTGACCGGCGCGATCTGAAACAGGCGCTGCCGGGCGGTTACCGTCCGTGGTCGTCGTGGCCGCCGAGCGATCCGCGAGCGGGTTGGGCCATGCGCGTTCTGGAACCTCAACTCGCCGCGGGGGTGTGGCAGTGTCCCGGCGCAGCGCGGCGACGCACCTTGAACGTCGTGCAGACGCAGCAGGCGCCAGGCACCAATGCGATCCCATCGGCGACGGTCGCCTTTGCGCGGTACTGGATGTGGCGGTTCGATCGGACCAACGATCCGGTTGCCCTCGACAACTTCTGGGCCAAGCGCCGCGAACAGGCGGTCCTTGATCTCCGCGAGGCCGCGCAGCCGCAGATCGGAGTGCCGGACGGACCGGCTGACGTCGAGTGGGCTGTCGACGTCTATTTTCCTGCACCCATTCCCACCGTGGACGACGCCCTGCGAGGCGAATCGGCGCATGCGAAAGGGCGCAACCGGCTCTGGCTCGATGGTCATGTGGCGTGGGCGCGCGACCCAAGACTGCGATAGGTGCAGGCTCGTGAAAGGTGGGGCGCCACGTCCCTGTGGCGCCGCGGGTGGTGAATGGGACGGCCGCCCATGAAGGGGTGGCTCGCCGGCTCCGACCGCCGAGTCGGGACGGAGTCCCGAACGGGAGCCCCAGGTCAAGGGAATGGGAGTGGGTGGAAATGGGGTCGGTGTCCCGATAGGACACCGAATGGTGAGACCGAGCTCGCCATCCACCATCACAGTCGGTGGGGGTGAGAGGCTGAGGTGAATGCGCTGACGGCTCGGCAGGGACGCCTCGCCCCACCTCCAAAGCGAGGCACGGCACGGCCGCTCAAGAGGCTGTGATGAGGTGCCGATAAATGGGCGGGAATACGTTTTGACAAGGGGGGGATGGCCCTCCTACTTTTCGCGTCCCAACGGCAGTGGGGTCGTAGCTCAGTTGGTAGAGCGCGTGAATGGCATTCACGAGGTCGCAGGTTCGATCCCTGTCGGCTCCACCACTCCGTTCCGCGGAAAAAGCCCGCCCATCCAAGCGATCGGCGGGCTTTTTCGTGTCCGGTTCGAGCTCGCCGCCCGACCC
>CAZYJB010000722.1:0-3069 GCA_964647675.1 uncultured Verrucomicrobiota bacterium
AGAAGCGGTGTGCCACACCGGCGTGGGTGCGCATGCCGATGCCCACGGCCGTGACCTTGGCGAGGTCGCTGTCGACCTCGACCGTGGTGGTCGCGGCGTAGCGCTGGTCGAGATGCAGCTTGAGGCTCTCGAGGGCCGGCGCGAGGAGTTTGGCGTCCAAGGTGAAGGAGACGCTCATACGCCCGTCGGTGCCCACATTCTGGGTCACGAAATCGACCGGGATGTCGTCGCCAGCCAGTGGCGCGAGGGCGGCGGAGAGGCTTTCGGGCACTCCCGGAAGGCCGAGGATGCTGACGCGGGCCTGGGAGAGATCGTGCGACAGCGCGCTGACCACGGGTTCTTCGAGAATGTCGTTGTCGTGCATGGGAACAATGCGGGTGCCGGGGACGTCGCGGAAACTGGAGCGGACGCGGAGTTCGAGTCCGAATTTCATGGCCAGCTCGACGGAGCGCATCTGGAGCACCTTGGAGCCGGTGGAGGTGAGCTCCATCATCTCCTCGTAGGTGAGCTCGTCGATCTTGCGCGCGTCGGGAACCATGCGTGGATCGGCCGTGAACACGCCATCCACGTCCTTGTAGACCTCGCAGCGGTCCGCCTGGATCGCGATCGCGATGGCCACGGCGCTGGTGTCCGAGCCGCCGCGGCCGAGCGTGACCACGTTGCCGTGTCCGTCGGTGCCCTGAAATCCGGTCACCACGCAGACCGTGCCGCGGTCGAGCGCGTCGAGGAGCGCGGTGGAATCGACGCGCTGGATGCGTGCGCGCTGGAAGCGTCCGTCGGTCTGGATGCGCAACTGGTGGGCGGTGAAGGAGCGGGCTGGCGTGCCGTTGGCCTGGAGCCCGAGTGCCAGCAGCGCCGCCGTGACCTGTTCGCCGGTCGCAATGAGGGAATCGAGTTCGCGCAGCGTCTCCGGCGAGTGGGCGCCGTTGATCTCGCGTCCGCTGGTGAGCAGGCGGTCGGTTTCGCCCGCCATGGCACTCACGACGACGATGACGCGGTGGCCGGCGTCATGGAGCCGGCCCACCGACTGGGCGGTGGCGCGGATGCGGTCCAGCGAGCCGACGCTGGTGCCGCCGAACTTGATGACGAGAGTCTCGGGGGGCATGAAATCTGGGGACGACGGAAGCCGCGCGTCGCGTGCGCGGCGGGAGCGGAGCGCGGCTGGTTTGGCCGCGTGAGCGGGAGATCAGGGACCGGGTGTGGTCTGTGGTCCGGTTCGCGCGGGCGGTTATCGGCCGCTAGCGGCCTTCCGCGCCTCGTCGACGATGGTCTTGATCTCCTCGGGCGTGAGGACCCGACCGTAGATGCGAATGTCGTCGATGGCGCCGTTCATGAACGCGTTGTTGGGATAACCACCGTCGTTGTCGTCCCATTCCGGCGTGCCGCCGTGGTTCCAGCAGGAGACGCACATGAACTTGCCGGCCTGGATCAACTTGGTGATCGGGACGTTGGTGGAGAGAAAATTCGTGCCGTTGTAGAACCCTTGGATGGCGCCACGATTGAAGGTGGCTGCGTAATGATTCCAGCCGCCGGTGTTGCCGGTGCGCGTCGCATCGGGGTAGCGCACGGCGTAGATCGTCGTGTTGCCCGGGCCGGAGATCCAGAAGCGGGTGTTGTCCGAGTAGACCCGTCCGAGGCCCCAACCGCCGACGGCGGTATTGGCCGCCTCGATGATGGTGGCGGTGTGATCCACCTGGCCGGTCGGCGTCTGGTAGAAGTGCGCCCACGCCAGGATGGTCGCCTCCTCGAGATTGTTGAGCTCGGGCGGATTGACGATGGCCGCGTAGTCGCCGGATTTCTTTCCGGGACCGTAGTTGTCGTAGTAGATGCGGAACAGGCCCGCCGGGCTGCCATCGGGCCCGTTGGTGGTGCCGGGCCAGTGGTTGGTGTGATAGCGCTCGCCGTGATTCGCGTAGCCGGACAGATCGAAGATCGTGCCCTGGGAGAAGTCGTTGTTGAACGAGAGGCTCAGCAACAGACTGGGGTCCGCGGGCTGGACGATGGTCTGGATGCGGTAGAAATGCTCGGGCTCGGGTGCGTAGGGCAGGGCGACCTGTTTGGTTCCGGCGGTGAGGCGGTCGTAGAGAATGGGGCTCCAGGGCCCGGCCGGGAGGTCGGTGGCTTTCTCGATGACCGCGATCCCGTCGTTGAGGTCCGTGCTCCAGGTCAGGCGGCCCCCGCGTTCGAGCGAGTTGATGACCGTCGACGACGCCTGAGCCCAGGCCGCCGGCGCGGAGGCCAGGGTCAGGGCGGCAAGGAGCAGGGCGGGGAGGGAACGGACCTTCATGCGGCGGCAAAGATACCCACAGTCGCGGGAAGCGAAAGGGGCGTCGTACGGGGTGCGGGAGGCCAGGCGGTCAGGTCGTGGCGTGTCCCAAAGCCTTGTCCACCGCGGCTTCCACGATGTCGAGACCGTGGTTGAGCACGTCATCATCGAGGATGAGCGGGGGCAGGAACTTGACGACTTCATCCTCGGGACCGGCGAGTTCGATGATCAGGTGATTGCGGAAGCACTCCACCGAGACGGCCTTGGCCTGTTCCGGGCGCGGCATCTCGAGACCGTAGATCAGGCCGCGTCCGCGGATCTTGAGCGGCAGGCGGTCGTGTTTGTCGCACATGGATTGGAGGCGCCGGACGAGCATTTGTTCCCGGCGGCGGATGTCCAGCGAGAGGGCATCGGTGGCCCAGTAGTCCAGGGCGGCACGCGCGCCGACGAAGGCCAGGTTGTTGCCGCGGAAAGTGCCGGTGTGTTCGGCCGGTTTCCAGGCATCGATCTGGCGGTTCATGAGGACGAGGGACATGGGCAGGCCGAGGCCGCCGATGGCCTTGGACAGCGTGACGATGTCGGGGCGGATGCCGGAGGCGTCGAAGCTGAAGAAGGAGCCGGTGCGTCCGTTGCCGACCTGGATATCGTCGACGATCAGCAGGATATCGAAATCGCGGCAGATCTTCTCGAGGCCCTGGAGCCATTCGCGGCGCGCCACGTTGACGCCGCCCTCGGCCTGGATGGTTTCGAGGATGATGGCGGCCGGGATGTCGACGCCGCTGCTCTTGTCGGTGAGAAGGCGG
>CAZYJB010000723.1:0-3063 GCA_964647675.1 uncultured Verrucomicrobiota bacterium
GGCCTACGATTTTGTCGGGACCTGGCTGCTGCCGCTCGCGCTGCCCATGCTGCTCCTGCGCGCGGACCTTCGTCGCATCGCGCGCGAAACCGGGCGGCTCATGATTTCGTTCCACCTCGCGACGGTCGGTACGCTGATTGGCGCTTGGACGGCCGGGGTGGTCCTGCGCGACGCGATTCCCGAGTCCTCGAAGGCGGCGGGCATCATGGCGGCGAGCTACATCGGCGGCATGGTGAATTTCATTGCCGTGACGGAGTCGACCCGCGCCGCCGCGTCCATGACCACCTCGCTCATCGTGGCCGACAACCTGGTCATGGCGGCCTCCTTCCTCGCGATCCTCTGGGCGGTGGCGAGTCCCGCCATGCGGAAGCGGTATCCGCATCCGCACACCGACCTCGCGCAGTCAGGGCGTGGCGCCAAGGGGGGCGCGGGTGCGGAGGGCGGCAGCGTCACAGTGCTCGATCTCGGCATCTGCCTGACCGTGGCGACAGGCGTGGTGGCGGTTGCCATGGCGGCCAAGGCGGGCATCGAACGCTCGTGGGTGGTCACCGACGCGGACGCGTGGTGGTGGGGGATGTGCCGCACGGTGGCCGCCAATCGCTTCGTCCTGATCACCGTGATCGCGCTCGCGCTGGCGACGGCGTTTCCCCGATGGCTGTCGTCCATTCGCGGAGCGAACGAGGTGGGCAGCTTCATTCTCTATCTGTTCCTGTTCGGGATCGGGCTGCCGGCCGATCTGGCCTCGGTCGTGCGCGGCGGACCCGCGCTGTTCATCCTGTGTGCCATCATCTGCGCCACCAACATCGGGGTGACGCTGCTGGTGGGACGTTGGCTGCGCCTGCCCATCGAGGAACTGGCGATGGGGATGAATGCCACCCTGGGCGGACCGCCGACCGCCGCGGCCATGGCCGTTTCGAAGGATTGGTCGCAGTTGGTTCTGCCTGGAATTCTGGCCGGACTCTGGGGTTACACCATCGGCACGCCGCTCGGTTTGCTTGTCACCGCGACGCTCGAACGCCTCGTTCAACAATCGCCTCCGTGATCCCATGAAACGCCTCCCGATCGCCCTGTTCCTCGTCGTGTTGCTCCTCCATGGCCGCGGGGCGGCGGGCGCTGGCGAGGACTATTCGGCCGTCCTGCCCAAGGTGCGGGAGTTTGTGAGCGCTGAGATGCGCGAATGGGGGATCGGCGGTGTCGCGTACGCCTTCACCGATGGCACGCGCCTGGTGCACACCGAAGGATTGGGAGAGGCGAAGGCGGACAGCGTCTTTCGCGCGGGCTCGATTTCGAAGGTCTTCACTGCGGTGCTGGTCATGCAACTCGTCGAGGAAGGCCGGTTGAACCTCGACGCCCCGGTGTCCGGCTATCCCGGCGCCGTGCTGCCGCACCAGCCGTTCCCGGCGGCGCCCGCGATCCAGCTGAGGCACCTGCTCACGCACCGCAGCGGATTACCACGCGAAACGCCGGTGGGCGGCTATCTCGACATCACGGAACCCGGGCTCGACGCCACCTGCGATAGCCTGGGCACCTGCGTGCTGGCCACCGCGCCGGGGGCGAAGATGCGTTACTCGAACATCGGTCCCTCGATCGCGGGACGCGTCGCGGCGGCAGTGGCCGGAGGTCCGTTTGAAGCCGTGCATCGGGAGCGCATCCTCGCGCCCCTGGGAATGACCCGTTCGGCGTGGACCCGCACCAGCGTCCCGGCGGGCGCGCTGGTGGTGTCGCGGTTGCGCGTGGCCAACCCCGACCTCGACGGCGGATTTCATCGCGCCGAAACGCCGGTGTTCGACCTGGGCACCCTGCCGGCGGGCAATCTGTTCACCACCGCCCCCGATCTCGCACGCCTGCTCATCGCGATGAGTCGCGCGATGCAGGGCGAGGCTGGGATCCTGAAGCCCGCCTCGTGGGCGGAGATGTGGCGGCCGCAATGGGAGGCCTCGGCGGGATTCGGCCTCGGCTTCGCCGTCGGCAGATTCCGCGGCCACCGCACGGTGGGTCACAACGGAGCGGTATATGGTCATTCCGCGCTGCTCCTCTACCTGCCCGAGACCCAGCTGGGGGTGGTCTTCCTCGCCAACGACGATATTGTCAATTCCCGGGTCGGCCGCTGCGCCAACCACGCGCTCTCGCTCCTGCTCGAGGCGAAGACCGGCGAACGCGCCCCGACCTCACCGGGCGGCGGCGCCGGATCGTCCAGTCCTCGCTTTGATCCCGCGGAATGCGCAGGCCGGTACGAGTCCCAGAGTTTCTGGGCGGAACTCACTGCGTCCACCGATGGACTAAAGGGATCCTACGCCAGCCAGCCGTGCGTCATCCAACGGCAGGCGGACGGGGCGCTCGTCCTCAACAGCCGGCTGCATGATGATCAGGTCGTGACCTTCGAACGCGATGGCGAGGGGCGCGTGACCGGGTTCACCGCGGGCTCGCAGGTCTTCCGCAAGCTGAGTGGCGAGGCACCGATGCTGCCGAAGGAATGGCGGAAGTTCTGTGGTGTGTACGGCCCCGAACTCATTCCCATCATCGTGCACGAGAAGTTCGGGCGCCTGTACGCGCTGACGGAAAACATGGTCGACTACCGGCTCACTCCCGTGTCACGGAATGTCTTCTCCCTGCCGCCTGGCATGTATGTCGATGAGCTCGCCGTCTTTCTCAGTGACCGGGCTGGCGCCGTGCATGCCGTGGATTTCGCGAGCATGACTCTTCCGCGCCGCTGATCGGTACACGCGCGTGCCGCCCGCGCTTCCTGGCGTGGGCGGAGCGGTCGAGGGTCATCCGCACGGCGACGGCTGCGACGACCGTAGCCGCGAGCGTGCAGCTCGCGCCGAATGGCGTGGGTGAATGGAGTCGCTGGAAAGGGTATTTGCAGGATGGAAGGAGCCATCATCCCCTACGCCAGGGCAGCAGCCATGTCGGATTTCGAATCCGGTTGCTCCGATTCTGCCAACCCTGTTCATCCCATTCATCCTGTCGTCGCGTCGTGCCCATCTCTTCTTTCGACTTCGGCAATCTTCCCCGGTGCAACGCCTCGGGTGCGGTCCTTTCCCTTGCGCGGGGCCCGGTGTT
>CAZYJB010000724.1:0-3059 GCA_964647675.1 uncultured Verrucomicrobiota bacterium
GGTCTGGGTGGCGGTCCGCTCGGTGAACATGGCGTTCACCAGGACAGGAAAGTTGGTCGGGGAGATGTCCGTGACGGCGGCTCCAGCACGCAAGGCTGCGGGTTCCGCGGCGGGGGCGCGGCGCGGGGCGGACAGCGGACCGCTCAGCGATCCGAGGAGGGCGAGGAGAAGCAGGATTCGTCGCATGCAGGGGAATGGGTCTTGGACGCCGGGAGGGTTGGCCCACCGCGGGACGGCGTCGAGGAGAGAGGCGAGGTTGGGGGGAGGGGGGACGCGGGGATCCGCGTCGCAATGCTGCAGGTTGGCGGCCGGGGACGGAGTGGACTAATGTCCGCTGATCGACGACCAAGCAGCGCGCCTGGGCGCTGACGCGTCATCGCTTCAAGAACCCTTTATGACCCACGATGCCGAGTCGTTCAGGCTGGATGTGACGCGCGAGTACCCGGTGATGGACCGCAGCGCGGAGGCGGCCCTGGTGGATGCCTGTCGTCTGGCGGCGCTGGTGTGCGGGGTGAAGCGGTCGGCGGTGGAGTTCGTGATGAGGGATTCCATCTGGATTGCCGCGGGCGTGGGCGTCGCGGCCGGGCGTCGCGATCGGGACGCCGCGCCGGCGCCGCATTTTATCGGCAGCGACCGGGTGCAGGTGGTGGCGGACACCGCGGTGGACGCGCGTTTCAAGGGGTTGAGGTTGGGCCCGGGCGAGGCGATGCCCCGGTTCTATGCGGCGGCTCCGTTGCAGGCACCGGAGGCGGTGGCACTGGGCGTGCTGTCCGTCTGGGGCGATCGGCCCGGGGCCTTGACGCCGGGTCAGAACGAGTCGCTCGAGGCGCTGGGGCGCATGGTGATGGTGCAATTGAACCTGTGGCGCCGGCAGCGGCAGTTGGAGCGGTTGGAGGCCCAACATGCCGTCGTGGAAGCCGCCCTGCGCGACACCGAATCGAAATACCGCGGCATCTTCGAGAACACCGTCGTGGGCATTTATCAGACCACGCCGGAGGGCCGGTACCTGTCGGCCAATCCGATGCTGGCGCGCATCTACGGGTACGCGTCGCCCGACGAGTTGATAGGCACCGTGGGGGACATCGAGCAGCAGATTTACGTGGACCCCGGCGCGCGGGTGCGATTCGTCGAGAGCCTGCAGCGGCAGCAGGCGATCACGGATTTCGAAGCGCGCATCCGCCGCAAGGACGGGTCGGTGATCTGGATCGTGGAGAACGCGCGGGTGGTGCGTGACGAGGGGGGGCGCGTGGTGTTTTACGAGGGCACGGTGCAGGACATCACCGATCGCAAGCTCGCCGAGGACCAGTTGCGCAACTCCGAGATGCTCTACCATTCGCTGGTCGAGGAACTGCCTCAGAACGTGTTCCGCAAGGATCGGCGCGAGCGCTTCATTTTCGCCAACACGAGGTTCTGCGAGACCGTCGGGTGCCCGATCGAAAAGCTGCTCGGGCGGACCGACTTCGACCTTTATCCGCCCGAACTGGCCCGGAAGTACCAGGAGGACGACCAGCGCGTCATGAGCGAGGGCCGCACCGTGCGCGCGACCGAGCGGAACGTCACCTCCGAGGGCGACGTGCGGTGGGTGGAAGTGGTGAAGACGCCCTTGCGCGACGTGGCGGGCAACGTGGTGGGCATCCAGGGCATCTTCTGGGACGTCACGGAGCCGAAGCGTCTGCAGGACGAACTGGCCTACGAGCGGGACCTCCTGCAGGCGTTCCTGGACCACAGCCCCGACATCATTTACTTCAAGGACTCCGCGTCCAGGTTCGTGAAGGTCGGACGCGCCCTGGCCCGGCGTTTCAACGTGGCGGATCCCGAGTCGCTGCTGGGCAAGACCTCGGCCGATCTCCTCCCGGCGGAACGGGCGCGGGCGGCCATCGCCGAGGAACAGCAGTTGCTCAAGACGGGGGTTCCGATCATCAACCAGGTCGAGGAACTCGAGGATCACCAGGGGCACAAGACCTGGGCCTCGGTGACCAAGGTGCCGATCTTCGATCGTGCGGGGAACACGCTGGGCCTGGTCGGGGTGGCGCGCGACATCACGCAATTGATCGAGACCGAGCAGGCCCTGCGCGAGGCGGAGGAGAAATTCCGCGCGATCTTCGAGAACTCGGTCGAAGGCATCTTTCAAACCTCGCCCGAGGGTCGCTTTATCCGCGTGAACCCGGCCCTGGCGCGCATCTACGGCTATGCGTCCCCCGAAGATCTCATGGCGAGCCTGACCGACGTGCGCACCCAGGTTTACGTGGACCCCCTCCGGCGGGAGGAGTTTGTGCGCCTCGTGCTCGACCAGGGCAGCCTTACCGGATTCGAATCTGAGATCTACCGACGCGACGGCTCGGTCACCTGGGTGTCCGAGAGCGCGCGCGTGGTGCGGGACCGCGAGGGGCGCCTCGCGTATTTCGAGGGGACGATCGAGGACATCAGCGTCCGCAAGCAGGTGGATGCCGAGCGCGAGAAGGCGAGTCGGGCAGCGCTCGAGTCGGCGCGGTTGAAGTCCGAGTTCGTGGCCACGGTGAGCCACGAGATCCGCACGCCCCTGAATGCCATCGTGCCGAACGCCGAGCGCCTGCTCGAGTCGCGGCTCGACTCGCAGCAGCGTTACCTGGTCGAGAGCATCGACCACGGCGCCCATATGCTGCTGCATATCGTCAACGACATCCTCGATCTCTCGCGTGCCGAGGCCGGCGCCGTGGCGCTGGAGTGCATCGACTTCGATCTGCACGAAGTGCTCGAGCGCACGATTTCCTTCTTCGCGAGTCGCGCGCACGACAAGGGACTGGAATGGGTCGGTGACATACGACCGGGTGTGCCGCGCCGCGTGCGCGGCGATCCGGCGCGCCTGACGCAGATCCTCAACAATCTCGCGGGCAACGCGCTGAAGTTCACCGAGACGGGCGAGGTGGCAATGCAGGTCGAGACCGTCCATTCGGGTCCCGAGGGCGTGCGCGTGGCCCTCCGCGTCCGCGACACCGGCATCGGCATTGCGCCCGAGTCGCGCGACCGGGTGTTTCAGGCCTTCGCCCAGGCCGACGGCTCGATGAGCCGCCGCTACGGTG
>CAZYJB010000725.1:0-3057 GCA_964647675.1 uncultured Verrucomicrobiota bacterium
CAGTCCGCGCGCCGGCTGAAGAATGAGGCGACGCGCGAGGCCATGGTAAAACTGCTGGGGACGGGGGTGCCGGACGTCGTGCAGGTGGAGGCGATCGCGGCGCTGGGCGAGGTGGGCGGCGATGACACACCCGACCTTCTGATCAGACGTTGGAAAGGGATGTCGGCATCGGCGCGCCAGGCGAGTGCGGCGACGCTGTCTTCGCGCCGCCGGTGGGCGCTGCCGCTGCTGGCCGAGGTGAAGTCAGGCGCCATTTCGGCCAGCGAATTCGGCGCGCCCGTCCTCCGGAATCTTCTGCAGAACCGTGATGACGCCGTGAAACAGGCCGCGGTGGCCGCCATCGGCAAGTTTCGCGAGAGCTCCGAGGACAAGGCGAAATTGGTGGCCCAGAAGCGCGCGATGGTGCTCGAGGGCGAACCGGATCTCGCCGCGGGCCACGAGTCCGCGAAGAAGGCCTGCCTCGTCTGCCACAAGCTTCATGGCGAAGGCGCCGAGGTCGGGCCCGATCTCACGGGCGTGGGGCGGTCGTCGCTGGACGCGCTGTTGTGGAACGTGATCGATCCGAACCAGGTGATCGGCGCGGGCTACGAGCAGGTCGAAGTGGAGACGCGCGACGATCGCGTGCTCGCCGGTCGGTTGATCGAGAACACCGACACGCGCGTGCGCCTTCTGCTGCAGGGCCCGAAGGAGGAGGTGATCGCGCGTTCCGACGTGAAGAGCCTGCGCACGCTGACCGGTTCTGTCATGCCCGAGGGGCTGGAGCAGGTGCCCGACGCCGAGTTCCGGAACCTGATCTGGTACATCCTCGCGCCGCCGCAGGAAGGTCCGTTGACCCGGGAGAAGAAGGAGGCGCTGTCGCGCGGAGTAAATGGCACCGGCACACGTGCCGACGCGGGGAATACCGCGGCACCGTTGGATCGCGAGTCGGTCGCGCTGTGGAATCCGGCGTGGAAGCTGTCGGCTCCCGAGTTCGAGGGCACACCGGCGAAACTCCCGGAGTACCGTGGACGCGGGAACGTCCTGCAATCCCATCCCTTCGACGCCTCGCGTGCGGCCGCGCTCGAGCGCGAGATCGAGGTGCCCGCGACGGGCCGCACCGTGCTGCGCGTGTCGGTCGCGTCGCATGACCGGGGCGACTGGGAATTGCGCGTGCTGGCGCGGGACGAAGAGTTGCTGCGGCGGCGCGTGGGGAATGAGGGCGCGCGATGGACCGATCTCGAGATCGATCTCAGCCGCTTCGCTGGCCGCCGCGTGCCGGTCCGTCTCGAAAACCGCGCGAACGACTGGGCGTGGGAGTTCGCCTATTGGGCGGACCTGCGCGTGGACAACGCGCCGCTTTCGAGCGCACGCTGACACGCGGCGTATGCGACCTGAAAACTTGCAGGTGATCGGCAACGAACTGGCCATTCGCTGGAGCGACGGCGCAGAGAGCTTCCTTTCTCTCGAACGACTCCGGCGGCATTGCCCCTGCGCGTCCTGTGCCGGCGAGAAGGACATCTTCGGCAACCTGTACAAGGGGCACGCCAAGCCTCTGACCGCGACCGCGCTTCAGATCCGGCAGTTGGTTCCGGTGGGCGGCTACGCAGTGCAACCCGTGTGGGGCGATGGCCACAACACGGGCCTGTTCACCTTCGAACAACTGCGGCGGTTGGGCGCGACGGAGGACACTGCCGGGTAAAGGATGTGAAAGGTTCCGGGCAACGGAGAACGACCCGCTCGGTGAAGAGCGGGCCGTTCAGGAGGTGGGTGGGTTTGCGTGCCCCAGGAGGGCCTGAAATCTGAAACGGGGGTCAGCCCTTGCGGGTCGTGCGGCGGATGCCCGCCACGCCGAGCAGGCCGAACCCCATCAGCATGACCGTCGCGCCCCCATCCGGAACCCGATCGGTTGGCGGCTGGTCATGAAAGGTCGGAGGCGTGGGCGTGGGCGTCGGCACGTCGATGCCGAAGAAGGTCACGTGCGAGTAGTCCTTGGGGATGCCGCTCCCATTGACGATCGGGTTGAGGAGGCTGACATCGCCGAGGCCGTCGTAGAAGAAGATGGATTGCTGGGTGCCGGCCTTCACGAGGAAGTAGAGGGGTGTGGTGTCGGTGAAGGCCAGGTTCGCGCCGGAGATCGTGATGCCGGGCACGGTAATCGAATCATCGAAGGCCGCGAGGAGATCACCCGAGCTGTCGACCACGTTGACGCCGGGGTTGTACTTGATGAATGACCCGTTGGGCTGGAGGTCGCCGGAGTCCAGATAGGAAAGGAGACGATTGAGTTCGCTGGTCGGATTGCCGGCGAATTCATCGGGCTGCGGACCGATCGCGACCAATCCGGCATGGGAAGCGGTGGTGACGAGAGCGAGGCTGGCGGCGAGAGCGAGGCTGGCGACGAGGGTCTGGGCGAGTTTCATGGGGCTTGATTCGGAGCGGAGGAGGTTCCTTGGCGCAGGGTCGATTCCCCACATTCCATTCCAACGCTCACGTCCTCCATTAAGCAGCCGGGATGCCAGCGCCGGTGCGGCGCGAACGAGAAGGCCAGGCGAACCATG
This sequence comes from uncultured Verrucomicrobiota bacterium, assembly GCA_964647675.1. Classification (GTDB taxonomy): domain Bacteria; phylum Verrucomicrobiota; class Verrucomicrobiia; order Limisphaerales; family CAIMTB01; genus CAIMTB01. Next base: position 2,535 of record CAZYJB010000725.1, read on the forward strand.
GCAACCCGCTCGACCGCAGGCCTCCGCCTCGTAACGCCTCGTGGCGTTGCCCGTCGACGCGCCGCAGGTCGATGCGCCTTCCGTTCTAGTCGCCTGTTAGAGAAGCCGACTCCCGGCCCTCGCGGGGCGGTCCTGCGCGCCGCGCAAGCTTCGGCGGTGGAACGGTTTCGGGAGAACCTCAGCCATCGTCAACTTTGGCTTTAGGCGCCTGACCACAGGGGCTTTTCATGGTCCAAGCGACCTCGGTAGGCGGTCGTAGAGAGCGCTGCACCTGATCGTTTCGTCAGACTTCTATCACCACCCACTCCGGGGCGCAGCCGAACCGCACGGGGATGAGCCAGGTGCCGAGCCCGCTGCTGACGTAGAGCGGACCGGCCGCGGTGGTGAAGCGTCCGAGATCGTACGCGCCCACCCCGTGCGGCGTGATGAGCGAACCGATCCCGGGGAGTCGCACCTGCCCGCCGTGTGAATGTCCCGCGAGGATAAGATCCCAACCTGGCGACAGCCGGTCGGCCCAGGCGGG
>CAZYJB010000726.1:0-3045 GCA_964647675.1 uncultured Verrucomicrobiota bacterium
TCGTGCGTCATCTGACCGGCCTGCTCCCAGGAACGGTCATTGAACGGGCCGAGACCGAGCGTCTTGCCCCCGAGGCCTCGGCTTCCGACCTCGCGACCAGGCTCGAACACGGCTGCGAACTGCTGCCGTGGCTCCTCGCTCGCCCCCACCCCACGCCCTTCGACGGCCTCGCCGGCGATGCGCTGCGCCGCGCCTGGCTACGCCGTTACCGCGAAGGCCCGGGTCCGGACCACCTTCATGCCGCCGCGGCGCAGCGACTGCTCGGCACCGAACCCACGGTCTCGGTCTCCGGACTCGAATCGTTTGCGGCCTGCCCCTTTCAGTTCTTCGTGCGACATGCGCTGCGCTCGACCGAGCGCGAGCGCTTCGAACTCGAACCCCGACATCTCGGCTCGCTGGCCCACGACATCCTGGCGCGGTTCCACGACGGCATCCTCGCCGACGACCTCGCCTGGCGTGACCTGGCCCCGATCGCAGCGCGGGAACGTCTGGCGACCTGCGCCGCGGCCTCTTTGGCCAACCCTCGCCACGACGTGTTCCACGCGACCCCCGAGGCACGCTGGCGTACCGAATCCCTCGTGCGTCAACTCTCCGAACTGGTCACCGTGCTCGTCACCTGGGCCACACGCTGCGCCTTCGAACCGCGATTCGCCGAACTCGCCTTCGGCACCGTCGAACAGCCCGCGTGGACCGTGGCCACCGCCGCAGACCGCATCCTCCATGTGCGCGGAAAGGTCGATCGTTTCGACACCTGGACGGATGCCGACGGACAAACTCACTTCATCGTTCTCGACTACAAGCTCTCCCCGCCCCGACTCGTCGATGACCTGATCGCCGCCGGCATCGACCTGCAACTCGCCGCCTACGCCCTCGCCCTGCCCTCGCGTTTCCCCTGGCGGCGACACATCGGCCCGAATCCGGACCCGGAAGATCTGCTCGTAAGTCCCGACGGCGAGTCGGATCCGGTGGCGCACCGCGCCGACGATCTCCTCCCACGCACGCCGAGGGAACCACCTCGAACGACGAGCAACGGCGCCGTTCCCGCCGGCATGTTCTACATCCCCCTGCGCGCACGCGCCGTCCGCCAGGCCACTCGTGAAACGGACGCCGACGGCGCCCTCGACACGCGGTGGAAGGCCTTCCAGCACCGCGGACGGTTCGACGCCGCCCGCGTCTCCGAACTGGATGAAGTGGGTGACGCACCGGGCCGTGGCGCCTTCGCCATCGTCCGCAATAAGGACGGCACGCTGCGCAAAGGCGGCGACGGCCGGCCCTCGGCGGAGTTCCAGCACCTCCTCGATCTCGCCTTTCGCGCCATCCAGAACGCCGGGGACCGGATTGCCACCGGCCACGCCGAGGTCAGCCCCTACCGGCACGGCAGCGATACGGCGTGCGATCGCTGCGAACTGCGCCCGGTCTGCCGGTTCGATCCATGGACGCAGTCCTTCCGCCGCATACCTGGCACCGCCAAACCGGACTGAGCGCTCCTTGCGCGATGCCGACCTTCGTCGGGGAATGCTCAGCGGGCGTCCTTCGACCTTCCCGGAGTTCCCGAACCGCGGGAGGGACGGCCATCACTTCACGGTTTCGACACCGGACCAGCTCAGTCGGTAGAGAACCCGGCCCTCGATTTCGTCCCGGCTCACCACGGCATGGAGCGTGCGTTTATCCGTGTAGGAGCGGTTGTCGCCGAGGATCGCATATCGCCCCGGCGCCAGCACACCGGGCTCGATATCAATCTCACCGGCCAGCACGGCGTACCCAGGATCCTGCCGGACGCCGTTGAGGTAGACCTCACCGCTTTCCACTTCGATTCGCTGACCGGGCAATCCGACGATTCGCTTCAACACATAGTCACGATCCACCCGCGCCAGAACCACCTCGCTTCCAGCCGGCCCCGCCTCGCGGAAAGCGGTACGGTCCACCACCAGCAACTCTCCCGACTTCAAGGCCGGCAACATGCTGTCCCCGATCACGAGGGCGAGTCGGTACCGCATCGACAGCGTTCCCACGATCACCGTGATCATCAGGAGGCCGACCCAGAAATACCCTCGACGCTTGAAATCCCGCGGGCCCCCCCTCCGAAGACCGGACCGCGACCGTGGTGCTCTCTCCATGGGAACGCCTCATTCTGCGACATTGGCCCGTCGCCGGGCAGGATGCCTGGGAGTCAGCGTGACCAACTCCCTGGGAATCTCGCCAAGATACGCCAGGACTCGGGTCATCTCCTCTTCGCGTCCCAACTCCCGGGCCACCTCCGCGGCGCGATCCCATTCTCCGTTCAACATCCTCCAGGTGGGATGCCCATAGGCGACCGCCAGATAACGATTCAACCACTGATCCAACTTCCCTGCGCGCCAGAGCATCGTCAGTTGGACTCTCGTAAGCTCCCGCTCGTCTTCGGTGCCCGCAAACTCCGTCAATAGTTCCTCGACCCGGCGCAACGCCTCGGGATCAGTCCTCAATCCAAGCGACCGTTTGTCTTCGGGCGGTGTCCGCAAGGCCAGCACATGACGAAGGCGAAGCTCCCGGAGGGATTCCTTGAGGGGATCCACCTCCGAGAAAGAGGTTTCGGTGCAACGCGCCCGGCCACCCGCGACCGCTCCGGCCTGGTCGCGCCTCAGCCCAAAGCCGAGGGCGAAGCCGACCAACAAGCTCACCAACACCGCTGCTCGCCATCGGCGATCCTGCGTCGCAACCCGCCGTCGCCGGTCCGGGATTCCATCCCATCCCGCCTCGCCCGGAACCTCCGCCTTCGGCGTGACCTTCATGACGCTTGCAACTGTAATCTCCGATACCGCAGGACGATTACACTTGTCAACCATTGATCCGTGAACGCCGGTCGCGCAGAAGGACCGGATGGTGGTCCTTGGGCCTTTCCCTGGCGTCCATTGCCGGGATCGAACGCTACGGGTTCCCGATGACCATGGCGGTCCAGGGAGGCACGTAAGCCTGCAGGGTCACCCAGATCCCCACCAGCGCCGCCAGCACAAGGCTGTGGCCGAAGACCTTTCGCAGGATCTCACCTTCGCGCCCGTAGAAGCC
>CAZYJB010000727.1:0-2686 GCA_964647675.1 uncultured Verrucomicrobiota bacterium
ACCCTGAACGGGTTGCGATCGTTACCTCCGCGTCGCCACGCGACATGACCGCGATGCGGTTGCGGATGGGATGAACGTAAGACTCGGTGAACCGGTGCCTCGGGCCCGCCGGGAAACCACTTCCTTTGCCCCGGGCGCCCGTTATCGTCGTCCCCGGTTGGCGTTGGCGCGACGATGGACAAGCTCCTGATCATTGATGACGAAGTGGACATCCAGCGATCGTTCCGTCGGTTGCTGGCCGGTCCCGACCTCGAAGTGCACAGTGCGGGCAGCGGGGAGGAAGCCATCGAGGCCATCCCGCGGCTGCAGCCGGACCTGGTTATCATGGATGTCCGCATGGGCGGCATGAGCGGGCTGGAGTCCCTGCGTCGCATCCGCGAGACCGACGCCCGCCTGCCGGTCATCATGATGACCGCCTACGGCACGACGCAGACGGCGATCGAGGCCATGAAGCTCGGGGCCTTCGACTACCTGCTCAAGCCGTTCGACATTCCCAAGCTCAAGGAGCTTATCGCCGGTGCGCTGCGCGCGGCGCGGCAGATGAAGACGGTCGTTTCCGTCGAGCCGCTGCTCGAGTCCGCCGACTACGAGCTGGGCATCGTGGGCCGCAGCGCGGCCATGCAGACGGTCTTCAAGCTCATCGGGCAGCTCGCGGCGTCCGATGCCACCGCTCTCATCACCGGGGAGAGCGGCACCGGCAAGGAACTCGTCGCACGCGCGATCTACTCCCACAGCGCGCGCGCCAAGCAGCCCTTCGTGGCCATCAATTGCGCCGCCATTCCGGAGAGCCTGCTCGAGAGCGAACTGCTCGGGCACGAGAAGGGTTCGTTCACGGGCGCCACGCAGCAGCGCATCGGAAAGTTCGAGCAGTGCAACCTGGGCACCATCTTCCTGGACGAGATCGGCGACATGCCGCTCGCCACGCAGACCAAGATCCTGCGCGTGCTGCAGTCGGGCACCTTCGAGCGCGTCGGCGGCAATGAGACGGTGCGCGTCAATGTGCGCGTCATCGCGGCCACCAACATGCCGCTCGAACAGGCAGTCGCGAACCGCACCTTTCGCGAAGACCTCTTCTACCGGCTCAACGTGGTGCGCGTTCCGCTCCCGCCCCTGCGCGAGCGGCGCGAGGACATCCCGCTGCTGGTCGACTACTTCCTGCGCCGCTTCGCGCGCGATTCCGCACGCCCGCCGAAGGCGCAGGTTCCCGATGTCCTGCAGTTGCTCGAAGCGCATTCCTGGCCGGGCAACGTGCGCGAGCTCGAGAATGCGCTGCGCCGCGCGTCGGTGGTCGCCACCGGCGACACCATCCTGCCGCGCGATCTTCCTCCCGAGGTCACCGCACCTCCGGCCCGCGCTGCCGTGGCCGCTGCCATCCCCCCGGCCGCCGCTGCCGCAACGCCGGCAACCCACACCGCCGACCCGGCCCTGGCCACGGCGGAAGGGCATCCCGATCTTTCCGCCCTCACCGCGCAGCTCTTCCGATGGGCTCGCGACCATCAGGACCTCAAGATCCTTCCCGCCGTCGAACGCGAACTGGTGATCGAGGCCCTCAAGGAAACGCGCGGCAACCAGGTCCAGGCCGCGCGCCTGCTGGGCATCACGCGGGCCACGCTGCGGAAGCGCGTGGAGAAGTTCGGCATCCGCCGCGACCTCATCATCCAGTGACGCCCTCGTCCGGTGCCGGCATGAAGACACGGACCGCCCTCATCGTGGTCGGCATCACTGCGGCGCTGTTCGCGCTGGGCCTGCTGGCGGTCATCCTGGTCGGGCGCTCTTTGCAGAGCCTGCGCGCGCGCGTGAACAGCGAGGTCGAACGGCAAACGTTCGTCGCGCGCTGGAGACCTCCGGCCAACCGGGACGCCACGAATCTGCTTCCCGCCCGCGTCCTGCACCACGCGGGGACCAATTTCACTCCAACGGTGCACTGGGCCGGCTTTGGTCTCGAGCACCCCGGGTGGAGCGCCACCTACCTGGCCGCTGCCCAGGCCCCCATCCAGGTGTCCGTCCTGGCGCCGGAAACCATCGCGTCCTCCAACGTCTTTGCGCGCGCCCGGGCGTGGTACGACACCACCCAGGGAAACAAGACCTTCCTCCAGTTCAACGACCGCATCCGGCTCTCGACCGTCCAGCCACCGCGTTCGATCGAGATCTGGTCCCTGCAGGGTTGGACCTTCGTCTTCAGCAGCGTCACCGACCCCGGTACCGACTTTATCCGCACCTGCCTCGAGTTGGTGTCCACACCGGCGACCGACCAGCCGTAGGCGCCTGGCTGGTGGGCCGCGAGCTCCGTCCGCGACAGGCGGCCGGGAGGATACGACCGGGCGGTCCTGGCCTTTGCGCGCCAGCGGGCGCCCCAGGATCCGCTGTCCGTGCGGGAGAGGGAGGTGCTGGAGAAGCTCAGCTCGGGGATGCGTTACAAGGAACTTGCGACCCACTTCAACCTGAGCGAGCACACGGTGCGCACCCACCTGCACAACATCTACCGAAAGCTCCAGGTCGGCACCAAGGCCGAGGCCATCCAGGCGCACCGGAACCGCAGGTAGTGGCGCGGGTGGTCTGGCGGTCCGGCAAATGAGCTTGCCGCGTGCTTGAATCCGGGCGAAGAAGTCCGCCGCTGACCGGCGGGAAGGGTGGCTGAGTGGTTAAAGGCATCTGACTCGAAATCAGAAGTAGTCGAAAGGCTACC
>CAZYJB010000727.1:2696-3043 GCA_964647675.1 uncultured Verrucomicrobiota bacterium
TATCCCGCCCCGTCCGCCACACGTCCCGGGGGAGGCCGCCGGCCAACCGCGGGCTGCGGATCGAATCCCTTCGGGATTCCCCAGCCAGCTTGGTGCGGAATGCGATCTCATCCCGGGGTCCCCGGTTCCTCACTCTGTTGGGTCGTGCGCTCCGCCCTCGGACCTCGGCGTCCCTTCAGGACGCCGAGGCGGAACCATTCCCACGGGTCCCAAGGCTTCGCCTTGGGCTGTCGCCTTCGGCCTCGTTGAGGCCGCCGGGCTTCAAGGGAAAGAGGTTGTGGCCGGCGAGGAGCGCGTACACGAGTGGAGCGTTCTCCAAATTCGGCTACCCAATGGGGACCATCAAT
>CAZYJB010000728.1:0-2193 GCA_964647675.1 uncultured Verrucomicrobiota bacterium
ATCCCTGACCGACGCGCAGGCCGCGCGTGTCATCGGTGAGGCCGTGCTTCTGCACGCCGAATCAGCAGCCATGGGCGCCCTGCCCGCCACGACGCCTCCGGCCGACGTTCAACACCAATCCGCCGCCGCCTGACGGCACGTCTCGAGGCCAGCCCCTTGCGATGTCAGGCGATCAGCGCGGCAACGGTGCGGGCATCTCGCCAAGTCCGTAGAGCATCACCGCGAGCGCGGCCACGCAGCGGTTCAACTCGCCAGGGTCGACTTTGTCCACGGTGTCCGCGGCGGAATGGTGGAACCAGAAATAGTCCCGGCGGTCGGTCCACAGGTCCATGGTGGGGACGCCTTCACTCACGAGTGGCACGAGATCACTGCCCCCTGCCCCCGCCCGGAATTGGTCGGCACCGATCGGGGCAAGGTGACGCAGGATCGCACGGATCCACCCCTGCGCCGCCGCACTTCCGGTGAACGCGAAGCCGCGCACCGGTCCGATCCCCGTGTCGGACTCGATGGCCACCGAGTGGGCACCCAGCTCTTCACGGTACCGGGCCGCGTAGGCGCGCGCGCCGCGCAGACCATTCTCCTCGTTGGTCCAGAGTACCAACCTCAGGGTGCGCCGCGGGCGTCCGCCAATCTCGCGCACCAACCGCAACGCCTCCCACGCAGCCACACAACCGCCCGCATCGTCCAACGCCCCCTGCCCCACGTCCCACGAATCGGAGTGCCCGCCCACCACCACCACCTCGTCGGGTCGCTCGCGTCCGCGCCATTCGGCGATCACGTTGCGCGACGGCACATCGGGAAGCTGACGCGCTCCCAACTCGAGCCGCAGAACCACCGAAACGCCGCGCTCCTGCCAGCGTTGCCAGCGGTCCGCGTCCTCGGTGGGAATGGCCGCGTGCGGAATGCGCGCGACGCCCTCCGCGTAGCCCATGGCGCCCGTGTGCGGGGTGCGCAGCGAAAATGGCGTGACCGAGCGAACGAGGCTCGCCACCGCGCCGACCTTGGCGGCCTCCACCGCGCCGATGTATCGGAACCGCACAATCTCGCCGTAGCTGGTAAATGCCGGATTGAACACGACGATGCGTCCCTTGGCTTCCGCCGCTCGCAGTGTGAGCTCCGCGAAATTGGTCACCACGAGGACGCGTGCCTCGATCCCGCCCGCAGGTGTGTTGGTGGTACCTCCAAGACCGAGCACCGGCACCGCCATGGCCACGGGCTGCAGCTGCTGCACGGATTCCGCACCACGCACCCAGCGAGGCACCATGACCTCCTCACCCCGCACCGCGTCGAACCCGTCGCGCTTCAGTTCAGCCAGCACCCAGTCCAGCGACCTCTCGAGCGCCTCGGTGCCGCTGAAGCGCGGACCAAAATCGTCACACCAACGCACCAGCCGATGCCACGCATTGGTGCCGGACTGGGCGCGGCTCAGGAGCGCCTCGGCCTTCCGCGGATCCCACCAGGCCGACAAATCAGGTTCGGCGGTGGCACCCCGATGCGGCATCACGGCAACCAGGAGACCGAGTATCCAAGCCCGTCCGAGGACAATGCTCGGTCTCCTGGGACGCGCCCCTGTTGCCAGTCCTCCGTCTCGTCTCATCGCCAACAGCGTCCCGGTCCCCCAGCCACCCTGTCCAGTGCCAAGCCGAACCCCTAAGTCGGAACCATGCAGTTGAGGAGCGGATTTTCGTGGCGATAAGCCTTCGAATACGGGCCGATTCGCAACTGCGTGGTTCCGGCTAAGGATTGATCTCGGCCCGGCAACCAATGAACTTTCCCGCATGCCCTCCGCAACGGCCGGCGCCTCCCTCGAATTCGATTCCGCGGTGATCGGCGGCGGCAGCGCCGGCTACGCCGCCGCGCGAACTCTGGTCGCAGGCGGGCACCGCGTCGCCGTCATCGAGGGCGGCGCGGAAGTGGGCGGTTTATGCATTCTGCGCGGCTGCATGCCGACCAAGGCCATGCTCTACGCCGCCGAGGTCCGCCACCTCGCAAGCCACGCCGGCACCTGGGGCCTGGTGGTGCCCGAGATCGGCGTTCGCTTCACCGAACTCATGCGCCGCAAGGACACGCTCATCGCAGACTTCGCGGGTTACCGGGCAGGCCAACTGCAGGACGGACGTTTCACCTTCCTGCGCCACTTCGCGCGCTTCGAGTCGCCCCAAGTCCTCCGCCTCGACGACGGCCGCCTGCTGA
>CAZYJB010000728.1:2203-3041 GCA_964647675.1 uncultured Verrucomicrobiota bacterium
GTGGTCGCCACCGGATCGCGCACCGCCGAACTCCGCCTGCCCGCGCTCGCCGGGGCCGGCTTCATCACCAGCGATGAAGCAGTTCACCTCACCTCGTTGCCGCGCTCGCTGATCGTCCTCGGCGGCGGTCCGATCGCGTGCGAGTTCGCCCAGTTCTTCGCGCGGCTGGGCACCCGCGTCACCCAGGTCCAGCGCAGCCCGCACCTGCTGCGTCAATCGGATGCCGACGCCTCGGAGGTCGTGGAACGCGTGTTCCGCCGCGAAGGCATCACGCTGCATACGCACACGAAACTGCTCGATGCCGGGCGCGACGGAGCCGCGAAATGGGTGGCGTTCGAATCCGTCGCCGACGGATTGCGGCACCGCGTCGAGGCGGACGAACTCCTCGTCGCGCTTGGACGGAAACCCAACACAGCGGGGCTCGACCTGGAGCGCGCAGGCATACGGACCGATTCGGAACGCATCGTGACCGATGATCGGCAGGAGACTTCGGCCCCCGGCGTGTATGCCGCCGGTGATTGCACGGGGCCGCATGAAATCGTCCATGTCGCCATCCAGCAGGGCGAGATCGCCGCGCACAATATCCTCAACCCCGACCGCCCTCGTACGCTTGACGATCGACTCCTGCTGTCCGTCACCTTCACCGATCCGCAGGTGGCGCAGGTGGGCCTCACGGAGACCGAGGCTCGCCGTCTCGGACGCCAGGTGCGGGTCGCCAGCTACCCCTTCGGCGATCACGGCCGCTCGATGATCATGAATGCCCTGGACGGCTTCGTGAAGCTGCTGGCCGACCCCGCCACCGGCGAGATTGTCGGAGGCGCGTGCGTCGGGCCCCAGG
>CAZYJB010000729.1:0-3036 GCA_964647675.1 uncultured Verrucomicrobiota bacterium
AAGATGTCAGTCTTGAGCTGCATCCCCGCGGGTAGCTTGGCCGAGATATCCGCCAGCGCGGCATCCAATCTTCGCGTCAGGTCCAGGGTATTGGCCCCAGGTTGTTTTTGGATGCCCAGGATGACGGCGGGCTTCCCGTTCGCCGAACCCTCTCCACGCTTGGGGGCCTCACCGATGTCCGTTGTCCCGAGGTCACGCACCAATGTGGGAATGCCGTTGCGCGCCGAGACGACCGTCGCCGCGATGTCATGGGTTGTGCGCACGCGGCCGATGCCGGTGATCAGCCATTCGGCTCCGCGCTGGTTGATGATGCCGGCCGAGACGTTCTCGTTGCCCTCTTCGAGCGCCCGAAGCAGTTGGTTGAAGGCCACGCCGTGCGACCGAAGAGACGCCGGGTCCACCGTGACCTGGTACTGCTTCTCCCCGCCGCCGATGGGTGTCACCTGCGAGACGCCGGGCACCGCCAGCAGACGGCGTCGGATCGACACCTCCGCGTAGCTGCGCAGTTCGGCCGGTGTGTGCTGCTCGGAGGAGAGCGCCAGGAAGAGAATCTCGCCCATGATCGAAGACTGCGGCGCGAGGACAGGGCGTTCGACCTCGGGCGGCAGGTCCCCGCTCACCGAGGCAATCTTTTCCGCCACGACCTGGCGTGCCTCGCGGATGTTGGTGCCCCATTCGAACTCCACCCAAACCACGGAGATACCCACCGCGGTCGCTGACCGAACGCGGCGTACTCCCGCGGCGCCGTTGACGGAGGTCTCAATAGGAAAAGTGACCTGGCTCTCCACCTCGGTGGGAGCCATGCCGAGGGCCTCGGTGATGACCGTCACCGTCGGGGCGGTCAGGTCCGGAAAAACGTCCACGGGCATGCGGACGGCGGTGTAACCGCCAAACACCGTGAGGAACACGGCGCAGACGAGAACGATGACCCGATTGCCCAGGGCCCATTGAATGAGTCGATCCATAGTGATCCTTAGTGGGCGTGGCCGTGGGCTGGAATGACGCCGGTCAGGGTGGAGAGTCGGATCGCATAGGCTCCCTTGGTGACCACACGTTCGCCTTCCTGGATGCCATCGAGCACCTGGATGAAGCCGGTGTCCCGGACGCCGGTCTTGATCTCCCGCTTTTCAAACGTCTCGCCGGAGATTTGGACAAACGCGATCAACAGGTCGCCTTCCTCAACGATCGCACTCTCCGGAACGGCGATCGCATTTGCCGCCTGCGCCGTCTCGACATGAAGCGTGACGTCCTGCCCGACGCGCAGCTTCCCGTCGCGATTGGAAGTCTCGTACAGCAGCGGCACCGTGCGCGTCGCGGCGTCCACCTCGTACCCGACCGAGAGAAGCCGTCCATGGTCTCCTCCGGTGACCTGAACGAACGTGCCCGGTGCTCCAGGAGGTTCCAACGCAGCGTGGGCTGCCGAGCCGAGGTGGGGAACCGTCGACTCGGGAACGGCCGCCTCGATCCAGACCGTTTCTGGATTCAGCACCGAGAAGACCTGCTGCCCGGTCGACAGGACTTCACCAGGCCCGGCGGCCACCGAAGTGAGCACCCCGGCGATGGGCGCCCGCAGCTCCAGTTGCAGCGACGCCTCGGGCGAACGAATCCCCTCGGAGAGCCGGAAAGTTCCGAGAATCCCAGCGGCGGCAGCCTGCCGCGCTCGGGTCGAGGTCAGGGCGAGTTCCGCCTCCTGAAGTTCCCGCTCGGATTTGGCCTTCTCGGCCGCGAGGCGTTTGGTTCGGGCGTAAGCGACCTCGGCTTGCTCCAAGCTGGCCTTGGCGGTGGCGAAACCCGCTTCCGCCTCGGCAATCCGGATGGCGGCTTCGGAAAAGTTCGGGGCCAGCAGACCGAGGAGCTGCCCCGCGGCGACGCGTTGGCCCGGTATCACCGAGGCTTGGTCCGGAAGGGGCAGTAACTGCCCCGAAACCGGCGCCGTGACGACCGCGCTGCCACCCGGCCTGGAGCGGACCCGCGCCGGAAGACGCACCCGTTCGCTGAGGGCACGTCGCGCGGCGGGTTCGGTGCGCGAAAGAATCTTCCACTGCTGCTCCTTCAGGAAACTCACGCCCTCTGGCGCATCGGGAATGTCGGCATGATCCGCAGCGTGCCGGTCCGCGTAGACTTTGATCGTTCCAAGTTCCACCGGAATGTTGGTGCCGTCGGTGGGCACTAGGAGGGTCAATTGCCAGTCACCCGCCTGCGGAAACACGAGAGCCGGCAGGTAGATGCCCGCGCGTGCCGGCGCCGCCTGTGGATGCTCAGTCACCGACTGTCCCTGTCGCAGGAGGAACTTCACCATGCCCTCCTTTCGCGGCTCGAGCGTGACCAGATCGGTCACGTGAGTAATGAACGTCGTGGGCTGACCGGCCACCGGCGCCTTGTGCTCGGCGAAGACCTCGTAGCGATCGGCCCAGACCGTGAGCTGCGCCGTCTTCTCCTCGTGCTCGTGGCCGCCATCGTGGCTGTGTCCGTGATCAGCCTCCTCGACAGTTTTGGCGGGCCTGCAACCGATGGCGAGGGCCAGGCCGGCGACGAGGACCGCGTCGAGGAGGCGATGGGTCGTGGGGCTGTTCATGGACGTTCAGTGCGCGTGGATGGTGCCCTTCGGATAGGGGAAGACGACGTTGGTGAAGCTTCGTCCGCCCAATGTGATGAGAGGCAGTGTTCCCTCGAACGGCGGGTTGGTTTTCAACCAGTCCGCGCGGGCTCCGAAGAGAGCGGATGCCTGGGGCAACTGACCGTTCGCCGGATCAGGAAGCCGTGCGAACGAGAGGCTTTCCGTGACGGCATTCAAACGGGCCTGCAGGACGAAGTTGGTTTCAGGCACGAGGACGGGATCGTGGAAATGTCCGTCGTAGAGATACGCGAGCATCCTGCCCTCGGTGGTGTCGGCGACCAGTTCGAGGTGGTACACCTCGTCGCCTAACTGCACCGGGGTTCCGCCATGGGGAGGCCCGTGCATGGGGTCGTCCTCGTGGTGGGCTGTGGCGGATAGCTGGGGTTGGCCACAGCCGGCGAGGATGGCCGGAGTCACTG
>CAZYJB010000730.1:0-3033 GCA_964647675.1 uncultured Verrucomicrobiota bacterium
TGTTTCTCGACCAGGTCGTGCGCCAACCGGCTGCGCCCACCGGGTTCCCTGCGTCCTGGGCCCAGGTGGCCGGCGACTACGCGATGGACACCCGCATCACCGGCGCCACGGCCTTTGCCCCCTCCTTCCCCGACGCCCTGAAGGCCCTGCCCACCCTCGCCCTCACCTTGCCCGTCGACGATCTCTTTGGCGCCTCGCGCGGGATCTATGCCAATCCCGAACGCAACGGCATCGCCTGGGAACGCGCCACTTCCGTGGAATGGATCGATCGCGACGGCAGCGACCGGTTCCAGGTCGACGCCGGACTGCGCATCCAGGGCGGGTACTTCCGCCAGCGCGGAGCGACCCAGAAGCATTCCCTTCGTCTGCTGTTCAAGAACACGTATGGCCCGGGCAAACTGCGCACTGACCTGTTCGAGGAGTTCGGCGCGGCGCGGGAATTCGACACGCTCGTGCTGCGGGCGGGCGCGAACGACGGCTATAGCTGGGACGCGGCCCGCGACACCGAACAGTTCCTGCGCGACGAGTTCGGACGCCGCCTGTTCCTCGACATGGGCCAGCCCTCCGCGCGCGGCCGTTTCGTGCACCTAGCTCTCACCGGTCTCTACTGGGGCCTGTACAACCTCACCGAACGTCCCGCCGAGGACTTCTCCGCGACCTACCTCGGCGGGGAACCGGAGGACTGGGACACCATCAACTCGGGCGAGATCAAGAACGGTGATCTGCAGGCCTGGAATGCCCTGATCGCCGGCGTGCGCGCCGCCACCAACGCCGTGCAGTACCTGCGCTTGCAGGGCCTCGCTGCCGACGGCACGCGCGACACGAATGCGCCCGCGCTGCTCAACGCCGCGAACTACATCGACTACATGCTGGTCAATCTCTGGGGCGGTAATTGGGACTGGCCCAACAAGAATTTCTGGTTCGGCCGGGATCGCCTCGGACGCGACGGAGGCTTCCGCTTCTACCTCTGGGATTTCGAGAACACGATGGGCAACAACCGTGACCGCTCTCCGCTCAACATGGTCGCGCCCAGGCCCGATGCCGCCCTGTCGTGGGTCGGCGAACCCCATGAGCGTCTCAAGCGGAATCCTGAGTACCGACTCGCGTTCGCCGATCGCGTCCAGCGCCATTTGTTCGGCAACGGGGTGCTCACCCCCACTGCCTTGGTCGCCCGCTACCGCGACCTCGCCGTCAACCTCGCACCCGCCGTGCCCGCGGAGTCCGCCCGCTGGGGCGATGACCACCATTCGCCGCCGCAGGATCCCACCGACTGGGCGCGGGAACGCGACTGGCTCCTCAACGCGTACCTGCCCCAACGCAGCGGCATCGTCCTCGCCCAGTTCAAAGCCGCCGGCCTCTACCCCGCCCTCGCGGCACCTGAATTCTCGCCTTCCGGCCCCGCACTCCCCGCGGGCTCGCCGCTGGTCCTCGTCACCCAGGGCGCAGAGGTGCTGTACACCACTGATGGCTCCGATCCTCGTCTGCCGGGCGGCGCGCCCAATCCAACCGCCACCCGGATTGCCTTCGGCTCTGCGGTGCCCGATGTCCCCACGACCTTGGTGGCCTCCGGCCGGACCTGGCGCTACCTCGACGGCGGCGCCACGCCCCTGTCGACCTGGAGAACCAGAACGTTCGACGATGCCGCGTGGAAATCCGGTCCCAGCCCACTCGGCTATGGCGACGGCGACGAAGCCACCGTGGTCACCGCGGGCGATACGGATCCCGCCACCGCCGGCACCCAGCGCAACGCCACCACGTATTTCCGCACTACCTTCGACGTTGCGGATCCGGCCGCCTACACCGCCCTTCGCATGGCGCTGACCTACGACGACGGCGGCGCAGTCTACTTGAACGGCACCGAGATCCTGCGCACGGCGAACCTGCCCGCCAATGCCACCGGCACCACTTACGCCACGTCGGCGTCATCGGACAACGCGCTCCTCTCTCGCGACGATGTCCCCTTGACCCTGCTGCTCGCCGGACGCAACACGCTCGCGGTCGAGATCCACCAGTCCGATGCCGCGAGCTCGGACATTTCCTTCGATCTCGAATTCACTGGGACTCCGGCCGGTTCGGAGGTCGTGAACCGCACGCCTCCGATCTCGATCGCGCGCGAGACCGTGCTCCGGGCGCGATCACGCACTGGCGATACCTGGAGCGCCCTGTCCGAACAACGCTTCCTCCCCGGCGCGTCGGATGCCCTGACCAACCTCTTCATCACGGAGATCTGCCCCCAACCAGCTGAACCGGGTATCGAGCGCACCATCTCGACCGATCGCGACGACTTCGAGTTCATCGAAGTGACCAATCTCGGTTCGGAACCGCTCGATGTTTCCGGCGTCCGCATCAGCGGCGGCGTGCGCTTCACGTTCCCGTCGGGCAGCGTCCTTCCCGGACACGCCTCGGCCGCGCTGGCCAGCCACTGGGAGGGGTTCCGCGCGCGCTATGGCACACAGATCCTCGTGTTGGGCGCCTATGAAGATCACCTCAACGACACGGGGGAGGAGTTGCACCTCCAGCGTCCGGACGGCAGTACGCTGCAGCGCTTCACCTACGGCACCGCGTCTCCCTGGCCGACCCCGGACACCTCCCTCGTTCTCCGGCATCCCGAGATGCGGCCCGATCCGTCGCTCCCGGAGAACTGGCGGAGTTCGCGTTTCGCCCTGGGGTCACCCACGGGTTCCGACTCTCTGACCTTCACGGGCGCGCCGGGTGCCGACCTCAACGGAAACGGTATCGCTGATCTGATCGACTACACCTTCGGCCCGGCCGGCCCGGCCACCAGCCTGCAACTCGCCGATCAGCGCATGATCCTCGAGTACTCGTGGGTGCCGGGAGCGGAAGATGCCGTGATTGCCCTCGAACAGTCGCAGGACGTCCTCGGCCCCTGGCAACCCGCGCCGGTTACCAGCGAGCCTGGCGACCGCCAAGGGCTGCCGCAGAATCGCGAGCGCCGACGCTTGAGCACCCCGCTGTCCGCCGACCCCGCCACCCCCTGGTTCCTGCGCCTCACCATCACCCCCCGCATCGGGC
>CAZYJB010000731.1:0-3028 GCA_964647675.1 uncultured Verrucomicrobiota bacterium
GACCGGTTGCGCGCGTTCGGGTGCCGCGTGCCGGAGCGGCATTGGGTTTGTCGCACGATCGAGGAGATCCTCGCCGCGCTCGACGAGTTGGACCGCCTGCGCCGCGAGTTCGCCTATGAGACCGACGGCGCGGTCATCAAATTAAACGGCCTCGAGCAACGCGCGCGCGCGGGCGTGACCTCCAAGGCGCCGCGTTGGGCCATCGCCTACAAATACGCGCCGGAGCAGGCCGAGACCACGCTGTCAGGGGTGACGGTCCAGGTGGGACGCACCGGGGCGCTCACCCCGGTGGCCGAATTGGAACCGGTGTTCGTTTCGGGATCCACCGTCACCCGCGCGACGCTGCACAACGAAGAGGACATGCGTCGGAAGGACATTCGCATCGGTGACCGCGTGATCGTCGAGAAGGCGGGCGAGGTGATCCCGGCCGTGGTGCGCGTGGTCGTCGAACGCCGCACTGGAAGGGAGCGGGCCTTCGTCTTTCCGCGCCAGTGTCCGGAGTGCGCGTCCGCGGTGGCGCGCACGCTTTCGGACGACGGCACCGACCAGGTCGTGTGGCGATGTCCGAATCCGGATTGTCCCGCGAAAGTGCGCGGGCAGTTGCTGCATTACTGCTCGCGCGGCGCGATGGACATCGAGGGCGGTGGCGAGGTGCTGGTGACGCAGTTGGTGCGTGCCGGGTTGGTGCGGGATGTGTCGGAGCTCTATCGCCTGAAGGTGGACGAAGTGGCCGCGCTGGAGCGCATGGGCGAGAAGTCCGCGGCAAACTTCGTGGCGGCGGTGGCCGAGAGCCGGGGGCGCGATCTGTGGCGTCTGCTGTTTGGTCTCGGGATTTTGCATGTCGGTTCCGGCGTCGCGAAACGGCTCGCGCGCGCGTTCCCGGATCTCGATGCGCTGGCCAAGGCGGGCGCCGACCAACTGCAACAGGTGGAGGACATCGGCGAGGTGATCGCGCGCAGTGTCGAGGCGTGGTTTGCCGATCCCGTGAACCGCGCGTTGCTCGAGCGCCTGCGTTCGGTGGGCGTGAACATGACCTCGGCGCTGCATCGCGAAGCCTCGGGCGGAGGGCGATTGACGGGGCAGACGTGGGTGTTGACCGGGACGCTGCCGACCCTGACGCGTGAAGAGGCCGCGACGCGGATCGAGGCGCTGGGCGGCAAGGTGGCCGGGAGCGTCAGCAAAAAGACGTCCGTCGTGCTCGCCGGTGAGGACGCCGGCTCCAAGCTCGAGAAGGCACGCAAGCTGGGCGTGCGAATCATCGACGAGCCGGAGTTCCTCCGCCTGCTCGGCTGAGACGGGCGGTCAACGAGCCGCAGGCGAGTCCGCTCCGGGCGCGAACGGCGTGTCGGCGACGCGCTCGCGGAAGCGGTCGAATTCCTCTGCCACGTGTTCGACGGCGAGTCGGACCTGCGCCTCGTTCCCGGCCTCGGCTTCGGCTTGGAGCGCGAGCAAAGCCCTGCCCAGGGCAGTCCCACCGACATTCATCGCCGCGCCTCCGAGAGAATGCGCACGGCGCGCGACCTCGACGTGCGGGACGCCTTCGGTCCCGATCCGGCGCAGCGCATCGAGCTGGCCACCGGCGTCCTCGAGAAACGCAGCGACCAGTTCGCGCGCGAGGTTGGGGTCGTCGTCCAGTCGCTCGCGCAGACCGTCGAGGTCGAAGACTGGCGGGTCGGCACGGGATACCGTCGCGTCATCGGCGCGGCCCGCCGCGGGGCGCGCCGCGGCGGCCGGCAGACCGGTCGGCGAGGCCAGGACACGAGGGATGGACCGCGTGCCTTGGGGAAGGGGGGCGGATTCGGGCGGGCGCGGGGTGGCCGGCGCAGGGGCTTCAGCGGTGGAGCCCGGGAGCCAGCGTTCCAGCACCGCTCCCAGCTCCGTCGATCGCACCGGCTTGGAGAGGTAGTCGTTCATGCCCGCACGCAGGCATTTCTCGCGATCCCCGCGCATGGCATGCGCCGTCATGGCCACGATCGGAACGTGGGGATTGCAGGTGCCGGTGGCGGGGTCGCGGACCAGCCGCGCGGCCGCGTAGCCATCGAGGATCGGCATCTGACAGTCCATCAACACGAGATCGAAGGTCTCGCGGCGCAGGGCCTCGAGCGCGTCCTGTCCATGGGTGGCGACGGCCGCCGAATGGCCGAGGCGACGCAGGATGGCGAGGGCGACCTCCCGGTTGGTGGGATTGTCCTCGACCAGCAGGATGCGCCCGGATCGGGGCGCCTGCGGCGCGGGTGCCGATTGCCCGCCCCGATCGTGATCGGGGGGCGGGGGCTGGGGCGCGGCCGTGAGGTCGGCAAGGACGGTGGCGAGCACCGATCGCAGCGAGGCGGCCCGAATGGGTTTGGCGAGGCGCGCGGCGAATGTGTGGGAGGTTTGGGAGGGAGGCGGTTGCGAATGCCCCGGACTGGTCATCAGAACGAGGCGGCTCGCGGCCAGTTCGGGATGCTCCCGGATGCGGTCGACGAGCAGTCCGCTGTCGTCACCGGGCATCAGTTGATCGATGAACACCGCCACGAACGGATCCGCGCTTCGCGCCGCCGCGTTGAGCAGGGTGAACGCCGTGTTGGAATCTCCGGCGGAGGCTGGCCGGGCGCCCCAGGCCCGAAGCATCGTGACCGTTTGTCGTCGCACCTCGAGGTGATCGTCGATCACGAGGATGCGCGCGTGGTTCAACCAGGGTTCTGCATCCTCGCGCCGTTCCCGCGAGTGCGGTTGAAGTTCGAGGACAGCCGTGAACCAGAAGCTCGAGCCGACTCCGGGCGAGGATTCGACGCCAATCTCGCCGCCCATGAGTTCGGCGAGCTGGCGAGAGATGGCCAGGCCAAGGCCGGTGCCGCCATACTTTCGGGTGACAGAACCGTCGACCTGCGAGAAGGCGTGGAAGAGGTCCCCCAGACGGTCGTCGGGGATGCCGATGCCGGTGTCGCGCACCGAGAACCTGATGGTGAGGGCGGATCCGCGCGTGGCGAGGAGGGTGGTTCGCACCTCGACTTCGCCGCGTTCGGTGAACTTGATCGCATTGCCG
>CAZYJB010000732.1:0-1102 GCA_964647675.1 uncultured Verrucomicrobiota bacterium
GCTCACCCGCGAATCGATCGCCATCCACATGGCGCTTTCCACCGAGATCAAGGTCTCCTGCCTCATCCCGGCGAAGGACTGCCAGCGCGCGCTCCAGGTGCTGCACCGCGAATTCTTCCCGCCCACGCCGGACGCACCCCAGACCAGTCCCGCGATCACGTCGACGGTCGCCTAGTCGAGGCCGGCCAAGGTCCCGTTCCCTTCACTCCCCGCCCTGCATGGCCACCATCCTGGTCGGCGCCGACCTCTGCCCCATCGAGGGCAACCAGCCGTACTTCGTGCGCGGCGACGCGGAGAGCCTCTTCCACGATCTGCTCCCGGAAATACGTTCCGCGGACCTCGCGATCGCCAATCTCGAGGGACCCCTGATCGACTCGCCGTCGCCCATTCCCAAGACGGGCCCGATCTTCGGCGAGCCGAGCGGCTGCATCGCCGGCATCCGCAACGCGGGCTTTCACGCACTCTGTCTCGCCAATAATCACATCCTCGACCACGGCGCGCGCGGTCTGGAGAACACGCTGCGCGTCTGCGCCGGGGCCGGCATCGCCACGGTCGGCGCAGGTCAGGACCTCGCCAGCGCCTCACGCCTGCTGATCCGCGAAGTGGACGGCCTGCGTCTCGGCGTCCTGGCGGTCGCCGAGCACGAATTCTCCATCGCCTCCCGTGATTCGTGGGGCGCCAACCCCTACGAACCCGAAGCCTTCGTGCGCACGCTGCGCGCACACCGTGATTCCGTCGATTTCCTGCTCGTCCTGCTCCATGGCGGCGATGAGTTCCACGTCCCCAGCCCGCGCGTCCAGGACACCTGCCGGTTCATGATCGAACTCGGCGCTCACGCCGTGGTGGTGCAACACCCCCACATCCTGGGCGGCATCGAGTCCTACCAGGGCGGCCACATCATCTACGGCCAGGGCGCCCTCGTGATGGACGAAGCCATCTACCGGGACCGCCCCTCATTCCACGAGGGATTCCTCGCGCGCTTCACCGTCCGCCGCGGTCAACCCGCCACGCTCGATCTCATCCCCTTCACGCAGTCCACTCCCGTGCCCGGCGCGGGGCGGGGCACGGGCGCCCCCCCGAAGGCCATTAGTGTACGAAACCA
>CAZYJB010000732.1:1112-3028 GCA_964647675.1 uncultured Verrucomicrobiota bacterium
CTCGACCCGGCCTTCGTCGAGCGCTAATGGCTCGAGTTCTGACGCCAGCGCCGCCACGGCTACCTGAGCGGGCTCCTCGGACACCACCGCATCCTGCGGAAGTTGAACTGGCGCGGCTGGCTCTTCCGCCTGCTGTATCCGCGCCAGGTGCTCCTCGGCGTCCGCAACACCGTGGTCTGCGAGACCCACCGGGAGGTCATTCAAACCCTTTTCGATCGGCGAATGCTCTGAGCCCGTCCGCGTAAGAGCTTTGGTTCTCGCTGATCCAGCCGATGAAATACTGAAGTACGAAAGAGGTCGGAACGAATACGCCATGAAACACATCGCCATCGTAGGCTTGGGATATGTGGGACTTCCCCTGTCCCTCCAGTTCGCCCGCTGCGGCGTCAAGGTCCTGGGTCTGGACATTGATCAGAACAAGGTCGAGGCCCTCAACGCCGGGCGCTCCTACATTCATCATATCCCGGCCTCCGCCATCTCCGAGCAGGTCCAGGCAGGGCGCTTCGCGGCCACCGCCGACTTCTCGCGCGCCGGCGACGTGGACGCCATCATCATCTGCGTCCCCACTCCGCTGAACAAGAACCGCGAGCCGGACATCTCCTACATCATCAAGACCGGCGAGAACATCGCGCCGCACCTGAAGCGCGGCCAACTCGTGGTGCTCGAGTCCACCACCTATCCCGGCACTACGGACGAGGACCTGCGCGTGGTGCTGGAGAAGGGCTCACGACTCAAGGCCGGAACCGATTTCCATCTCGCATTCTCGCCCGAGCGCGAAGACCCCGGCAACCCGCAGAGCCGCGTGGCCGAGGTGCCCAAGGTGGTCGGCGGCCTCACGCCCGGTTGCCTCGAGCGCGCCCAGGCTCTCTACTCAAAGGCCATCAAGACCCTCGTGCCGGTCTCCTCGTGCCGTGCGGCCGAGGCCACCAAGCTGCTCGAGAACATCTTCCGCGGCGTGAACATCGCCCTCGTCAACGAACTCAAGGTGGTCTACGCCGCCATGGGCATCGACGTCTGGGAGGTCATCAATGCCGCCAAGACGAAGCCCTTCGGCTTCATGGCGTTCTATCCCGGACCGGGCCTCGGAGGTCATTGCATCCCGATCGACCCGTTCTACCTCACCTGGAAGGCACGCGAATACGGCCAGACCACGCGCTTCATCGAACTCGCCGGCGAAATCAACACCGCCATGCCCGAGTACGTGATCTCCAACGTCGTCGAAGCGCTCAACGCGCAAAAGAAATCCCTCAACGGCTCGAAGGTCCTCATCCTCGGCCTCGCCTACAAGGCCAACGTCGACGACGAACGCGAGTCGCCTTCCTATATCCTCCTCGAGCGCCTCAAGGCGCGCGGCGCCACGGTCGGTCCCGCGCCCCCTTTTCCCTCCTGCCATGAAGTACCTCGTTACCGGCGCCGCCGGGTTCATCGGCTATCACGTTGCAAAGCGGTTGCTCGAGCGCGGTGACGAGGTCGTCGGCCTCGACTCGGTCAACGACTACTACGACCCGGCCCTCAAGGAGGCGCGGCTGCGGCAGTTGCTGCCCTTCCCCGCCTTCCGGTTCGAGCGCCTCGACCTCGCGGATCGTGCCGGCCTCGAGCAACGCGTCTTCCAGGCCCACCAACCCACGCGCGTCATCCATCTCGCGGCCCAGGCCGGTGTGCGCTACTCGCTCACCCATCCGCACGCCTACGTCGACAGTAACCTCGTCGGCTTCGTCAACATCCTCGAGGCCTGCCGCCACCACGGCGTGCAGCACCTCGCCTACGCCTCCTCCAGCTCCGTTTACGGCGCCAACACGCGGATGCCCTTCAGTGTCCACGACAATGTGGACCATCCCCTCAGCCTCTACGCCGCCACCAAGAAGGCCAACGAGCTGATGGCCCACACCTACAGCCACCTGTTCCAACTGCCGACC
>CAZYJB010000733.1:0-3026 GCA_964647675.1 uncultured Verrucomicrobiota bacterium
ACGGCGCGGCCGCGTTGCTCGGCCTCAAGCCCACGACCCTGTCGTCGAAGGTGCACCGCATGGGTCTGAAGCAACGCGCTTTCACGCGTATGGAGGCGCTGGTAATCGGCGTCGGCGCCGCCCTGCTGGCTCTGGTGGCCTTGCCCACCTGGGGCGGCTATCGGACCGGCGGCGATCAACAAGGGTGCCTGGCAAACTTCCGCCAACTCAACCGGGCCTGGCTCGTGTATGCGGAGGATCATGCCGGGCAGTTGCCGGGGAATCTGGACGGCGGGGAGGCGATGAGTGTCGCGAACACGAATCGCACGTGGGCGGTGGGGTGGCTGGATCTCACGACGTCGCCGGTCAATACGAACACCGCACTGCTCCGCAACTCGCAGCTGGGCGCCTATGTGGATTCGGTCTCGGTTTATCGCTGCCCGGCGGATGCGTCACGCCGTGCCGGTGGCGCAGGGGAATTGCGCGTCCGATCAGTTGGGATGAACAGCTATATCGGGTCGCGCCCGGCGCCCTGGACGACCGGTTACCGGGTTTTCACGAGCCTGACCTCCATCGTGGATCCGAGTCCGTCGGAGTGTCTCGTCTTCGTTGATGAGCGGGAGGAGAGCCTGAACGATGCGTGCTTCCTGTTCAGTATGGAGGGCTACGATCCGGTTCAGCCGACTCGAACAACGATCGTGGATTTCCCGGCCATGCGTCACGACGGCGGCGCCACCATGTCGTTCGCGGACGGGCACGTGGAGAGTTGGCGGTGGTTGGATGCGCGGACCCGCCCCGGGCGCCGGCCGGGCCAATCTCTCGCTCTCAACGTTCCTCAGCCCAACAACCTGGACGTGCAACGGATCCAGAGGTCCGCAAGCCGCCGCGTCACGTCCGTCCCATGATCCGACCGAAGCAACTATCTCGGAGCGGGCGTGGAGGCGGAAGTTGGTGCTGGGCCGTGACCCTGCTGTCCGGGCTGATGGTCATCTGGCTGGGAGCGGGCTCGACCGTGGCGCAACCGCGGCTGGCCCAGGTCGTCTCGGTGGCGGATCCCGACGCCATGCCGCATCCCCGGGTCACGGGCAACGGTGAGTCCGACTCGCCCCGCTACAGCCGGGATGGGCGGTTCCTCGTGTTCTCGGGTTCGGCGTCGGATCTCACGACGAACGACGTGAATGGGATTGCGCGGGATGTTTTTGTGCGGGAGATCGCTACGGGACGCACGACCTTGGCGAGCGTCACCCCGGAGGGCGTTTCGGGAAACGGGGATTCCTATGCTCCGGACATTTCCGGCGACGCCCGCTATGTGGCGTTTCTGAGCCGCGCTTCGGACCTGGTGGACGGGGATACCAACCACCTCGCCGACGTCTTCGTGCGGGACATGGTCGAAGGGAGGACAGTTCGCGCTTCGGTCGCGACCAATGGCGAGGGGGCGGACCGGGAGAACTTTGCGCCGCGACTCTCCCTGGATGGACGGGTGGTGGTGTTCGGGAGTCGAGCGACCAACCTGGATGTCTCCGTGCCCGACGCCGATGGGCGAGTCGACGTTTTCGTCCGGAATCTGGTGACAGGAGTCACGACGCTGGCGTCCGCCGCGGTCCGGGACGGGGCGGATTTCGACGTCGACGACTACGATGTGAGTGACGATGGGCGCTGGGTGGCCTTCCGATCAATCTCGACGAACATCGTGACCAGCGTACCTGCCAGGACGCCTGCCGGAGTGTTTGTGCGGGATATGGAGCGCGGCGTGACCACGCGGCTCGAGATGAACCTGTTGAGGGTCACCGGGACCCGTTTCGTGGCGGAGACGCGATCCATGATGTTCGCGCCAGGGCGGTCCCGGTTGGCGGTGGGAACCTGGGTCGCGGGCCTCGTGGGCCCGGTCGGTTGGACGAACGTGGTGGAGGTCGTGGACCTGGATGACACCGGCGCGCGTTTCCTGGGAGGCAGTGTCGGGGCTCCCGGAACGTTAGTGGACGAACCAACGGTCCTGAGTTTCGACCCGACCGGCGGCGTGTTGGCCTTCGCCCAGACCGTCCGAGCGGGACAGCCGGCCGTGCTCCGGTTGTGGCGCGAGTCCGAGGGAGTCGTCACGGTGACGAATGGCGCCACGCGGCAACCCATCCGCGCGCGGGAGGTGGCCGCAGGACCTGGTGGTGCTCGCGTAGTGTTCACCAGTGACTCGATGAATCTGGTTGGGAACGCGGCTCCGATCCGTGCGTTTCAGCTTTATCTCGTCGAACCGGCTACCGGGAAAGTGGAGTTGGTGTCGACCAACGAAGCGGGCACGCCAGCGGGCGGCATGGAGTTCGCGCGACCCGGCTTCAGCCGCGAAGGGAGACTGACGTTCCAGTGTTCCTCCGATGCCCTCGTCCCTGGAGACCGAAACCGGATGACGGATGTGTTCGAGATGGAGCCGGAACGGCGCCGGCTGGCCGTCATCTCGGCCCGAGTGGGGCCGTCATCGAAAGTGGCCTTTGGATGGAGCACGTTCGGACCTGGCGGTGTCAGCGCGGACGGACAACGGGTCCTGTTCGCCAGCACGGCCGACGATCTCGTGGCCGACGATGCGAAGGGACAGCCCGACCTGTTCGTACGTGACCTGGCATCGGATCGGACGATCCTCGTCACCGTGCCGGGCGCGGACGGCGGACCGTCCAAACCGGGATTCGGCGAGGCGGTGCTCTCCGAGAGCGGCAGGTTCGTTGCGTTCACGGGTGTTCTGCTGATCAGCAGGGAGGCTGGGACGACGAGCTGGACTCCGCAGGTCTTCGTGCGGGACCTCGACTTGGGCGTGACTCGGACCGTGGCACTGAATGCTGATGGGCGCCCCGCCACCATGCGGATCGTCTCTCAACTGCGCCTCAGTGCCGACGGACGCCACATCGCTTTCTTCACGGACGCCACCACGTTGGTCGAGGGCTCGTCGGCGCGCGGACAAGTGGTCCTCAGAGACCTCGTGGCGGGCAGGAACTGGCTGGTCGAAACTGCGGCGGCGGGTCCTGTCGCGGTGTCCCTTGCGGGCCTTGGAGGTCGAACCCTGG
>CAZYJB010000734.1:0-3023 GCA_964647675.1 uncultured Verrucomicrobiota bacterium
CCTCCCAGTTGATGGGATCGGCACGTGAGGTGGTAAGGAAGTTAAGGGTCTTGTTGCGATCCCGCGATTTCAGCGCCGCAAAGGTCGGCGCCTGAATGTGCGAGGGACGGACCACGATCCCCTCACGCCGCACCCAGCGTCCGTCCTCCGGAGTCTGGGCTGCGACGCGCGCGGGCTGGACCTTGGGGATGACCGCCTTGGGCAGCAGCCAGACCGGGCGCGCGGGGGGAACAATCGTCTCGGATTCACTGGAGTCGCTCAGGGAAGCAGGCACCGGCTCGACAGAAGACGGAGGCGTGGCGGGTTGCGGTGCGACGCTGGCGTCAGCGCTGGCGCTCGGGCTGGTGTTGGTGCTGGCAACCTCCGCCGCCGGCGTGACGACCTGACCGGCCTCCGCCGACGGCGAAGGTGAAGGTGAAGCTGAAGGCGGCGTCGCAGGGGTCACTACGGTCGGGGGCGCCACCAGCGACTGCGTTGCAACCACGGAGGAGGGAACGGGAAGGGTGGGCGGCCTGACCACTCTCGGCGGCGACACGGCAGGCACCTCGCGGGGTGCGGCCTGGACAACCTGGACAGTCCGATTGGTCGACGACCTCGGCGGTCCCGCGGGCTTCACGGCTGCGGACGTGGGCGCCGGGGTGGTGATCGGCGGAGCGCCGGCGGACGGCGCCTCGGAAGTCATCCAGATCGTGGGCACGAAACCCACCGCACCCTCGGGCGCCCCGATCTTGAGCCAACCTTCCCGGACCTCGTCGATGCGCGAAAGCACGGCGCCGCGCGTCACGCGCGCGACGACCGCGTGGTCGACGCTCGGACCCGACCTCACGTTGAGGACGTCTCCCGTGACCGTGCGCGTGTTGGCATCGACATACTGCGAATCGACCCACAGGGGCGTGCCCTCGGGCAAGGCGATCTTGTACCACAGCGCAGGCTCGTCGGGCGTGGTGGCCACGATGGCATTGGTCGCCAGCACGCGAACCTGCTGCCCGCGCTGCAGTTGGGTGATGATCTCTCCTGCGTACCCTGCCCGGGAGCGCACGTTGACCCGGTCACCCTTTGAATACGACACGGTTGCAGCGGAGGCGGACGCGATCCCCAACCCCAGCAGGCATGCCCAAACCGCGATCCGGTCCGTCGATCCTATGGTCATGACGGCGTCAGTAGAGTTTTCACCTCCTCCGGTGTCAACGTCCGCCAACGGCCGGGCTTGAGCTCGCCCAGCTTGATGGGCCCGATCTGCGTCCGCTGCAGTTGCAGGACTTCCATGCTCGCCGAGCCGAACAACCGGCGGATCTCACGGTTCCGCCCCTCCGTGAGTTCCAGTTCCACCACGCTCTCACCGCGCGTGGCCGACAACACCCGCCCTTCCTCGATCCGCAGGGATTCGCCATCCGATTCCACGCCCTCGCGGAACGCGGCGATGATCTCGGGCGTCACCATGCCGGCGACCACGGCACGGTAAATCTTGCGCACGGCGTAGCGTGGATGGGTCAGGCGCAGGCAGAACTCGCCGTCGTTGGTGAGGAACAGCAGGCCCTCGCTCTCGCGGTCCAAACGCCCCACCGAATAGATGCTGGTCCACTCGGCCGGCAGGAGTTCGCCGATCTTGTGCGCGGCGTGCGCGTCGTCGCGCGTGCAGGTGTAGCCCACCGGCTTGTTCAAGGCCACGTAGAGCTTCTTGAGCGGCTCGACTTTCTGCCCATCCACCTGCACCTCGTCGTGCAAGGGATCCATGCGCACCCCCAGTTCGGTGGCGACCTGCCCGTTCACGGTCACGCGCCCGGCCCGGATGTATTCCTCCGATCCCCGGCGCGAGGCAACGCCCGCATCCGCGAGGTACTTCTGGAGCCGCACCGAGTCGCGGGCAGGCGGGCGTTCACGGCGCTTCTTTTCCTTGGGCGCGGTTGCGTCGATCGTGTCCGGCGACGCAACGGTCGCTGGACCTTGAGACTCGGCCACTCCCAAGTCGTCGGGCGAATCGGACGCGGTGAGGTCGGCAGCAGGAATCTCGGATGCACCTTCTGCGGCAACGGTCTTTTCCGCGGCCGGAGGTCGACCGGGCCTGCCGCGTTTCAGTCCAGACTTACGCGCCGCCCACTCGGGCAACTTCGCACCCGCTGCGGGGCCCGGACGAGGGGCGCGACGCGGGCGTTTCCAGCCACCTTCGCGCGCCAGAACATCGCGCGGATCCTCGGGCATGCCCTTGAAATCCCGGCGCGGCGCGCGGGGCGCCAGGGACCCAGGACCCGGGCCCTGCGGCGCGGTCGATTCGGGCGCCGTTGCTGCCGCCTCAGGCGGTCGGAACCTGCGCTCCCCTGGCGGACGATATCCAGTGCGCGCGCCTCCCTCTCCGAAGCTGCGACGGGGTCCGCCCGGCCCACGCCGGGGTCCATCCCCCCACGCCCGCCGCGGCGCCTGAAACCCACCTTCCGCACCGCGCGACGAACCACGATCCCCGCCACCTTCCGTTCCTTCCCGCTGCGGACGATACCCACTTGGCCGACCGCCGCCGCCGGACGGGCCACCCGGCCCGAACTGACCCGTGCGCGGACGCGAAGCACGGAAGCCACTCGCCCCTCCACCTGCGGCGTCGCCGCCCTCCGCAGCCGGCGCCTCCCGCGGCGGCGGCGGCGTCGAGCGACCCTGCTCCCCCTGACCGCGCGGGCCGAACCAATCCCGGTCGCCGCCGCCGCCCCCGAAGGACCGTCCTCCCGTGCCCGGGCCGGGACCCCTGCGCGGGCCAGCGAATCGACGCTCACGGAACGGAGGCCGCGACGCTCCGCCACCCTCGCCTTCCCCCGGTCCACCCTGACCAAACGGTCGCCGGGCGGGACGAAAACTCGGGCGACCTGCGTCGTCGCGCGGCGGACGACCGAAGCCCCCCCCCGATCCCGGGCCCGATCGCTGTGGGCGGCCGAAGCCACCACCTTGCCCGGGCCCCGAGCGCTGGGGTCGGCCCCACCCGCCACCCGCCCCTCCCGCTCCCGCCTCGCTGCGACGCGGACCGTCCGGCCGCGGACGCC
>CAZYJB010000735.1:0-3020 GCA_964647675.1 uncultured Verrucomicrobiota bacterium
TGGCCCGCGCCGGGGACTTTCTCGAGCTCCAATCTCTCGGTCAGGCCATACGGCACGCGGACCCGGTGTTTCGTGGTTGGGGCCTCGGGATACTCGGGCTCGCCACCGCGATCGTGCTGACCTGGCGACTCCTCGTCCTCTACCTCTGGCCGGGGATGTCAGGGAATCGCCGTCTGCACCGACTGGCGGGCGCGCTCACCGGCGCGGTGTTGGTCGGCGGCCTGGTCTGGATGATCTCGCGCGATGGCTCTTCATCCCCAGGGCCATTCCTTCACGAATGGTGGCCTTGGGTCGAATGCGCACCGCTCGTGATGTTCGGTCTGGTGACCACGAAGGCCCTCGGAGGCGCGCTCGCGTGGCATCACCTCCTGGCGCGTGGTCTCCTTCTGCGAGGTTCGATCGGGGTCTGCTTCGCTGCGTGGATACTCCTGACCCTTCCCGCCGCGCTCCTACCCTGGATCGTCTTCCCGCATACTCCCTGGTTGCGTGATCTCCTCGTCGGGAGTGCCTTTCTCCTTGTGCCGCTTGCGACTCCCGCGCTGGCGATCATCGCCCTCGCCCGCCATCGCCACGCCGGCTGATTCCGATCACCCCGATTGCCGAGCCCCCCATGAGAACCTTTTTCGCGGCCTCTGCACTGGCTCTGACCGTGGCGGCGCTCGCCCTGTCTCTTTCATCCTGGCGGGCCATGCCCCGGCAGATCGACGCCGGCGGGCATCGGCTGCGGATGTCGATCTCCGGCCGGGAGCGGCCCACGGTTGTCTTTGACTGTTTTGGTCCCGCCAATCTGGAGATCTGGAGCCGCATCCAGCGGGACGTGAGTCGCTTCGCCACGTGCGTGAGCTTCGACCACGGCAGCTTCTGGGGCTCCGAACCGGGCCCCGTTCCGCGCGACGCCCGGCAGTTGGCTCGCGAACTGCATGTCGCCCTCGCCAACGCACAGATCCCACCGCCCTACCTGTTGGTCGGGTATTCCATGGGAGGCATCTATACGCGGGTGTTTGCGGGTGAATATCCCCGCGAGATCGCCGGGATTGTCCTCGTCGATCCCACCTCCGAAGAGTTCATGACCTGGCTGCAGGAGCGCTTTCCGGAGATGGTCCGCATTTCGGCCAAGCACCGCGAAGCCCAGGACGAGATGGGATGCCTATGGAACTCCTTCGATCAGGCGCGGCGGTCGCGATTGCCGGACGTGCACCTGAGCCTGATCACCGGCGCCAAGCCCTTCGACAACCTCACCCGGCATCTGATGCCGCACTGGCTTGCGGCCCACCAGGAGTGGCTCGCTCAGTTCCCCGCCGCGCGGCATATCGTGACCCGCGACAGCGGCCATGATGTCGTCGAGAAGGAGCCCGAACTCGTCGTCGCGGCCATCCGGGACGCCGTCGACGCCTGGCGCCGCACGCCGATGCTGGTTCCGCGCGCGAGTGGCGCCCCATCGAACCACGTTCGCGGTGCCGCGTTCGACCAGCGCTAGCGGCAATCTCCCCAGGATCCGATGCTCCTCCCCGGACGGGTGCCGCGCGAGGGGGTAGAGGCCCCAACCGCTCTCCGTGACAGCGCTGCCGGATGGACCGGGAAGTGGGGTCAACACCCCAATGCCCGCGGGAGGGCCCCGCTTGTAGCGTCGGCGCCATGGGCCAGCCTTCTCTCGCCGTGCACCCGGTTGGCAGCGAAGGCCTCCAACCCTCGGCCGCCACCCTCGGGTCCTCCGCGAGCTGCGCGGGGGACCCGACCAGTCATGTCCAGCCTGCCTCCGAAGGCGAATTGCAAAACACCTCGCGCCGCGGCCTGCCCGACCCGGCAATCTGCGTCGCCAGGAAGTCCGGTTTTGGCGGGCCCGAAGGGTTCGTCGACTGCCTCGTGCACGAACCTCATCAATGCCCGCACGCGCTGGGCTTCGGCTTCGGTTTCTTCTGCCAACACCCCCTGCGGGACGCGATCGTGTCGCGCTCGGCCGAACGGGCTTGGGCTTCAGGCCAGTGAGCGCGCCGCAGCCGACGCCGCCCGTTGCGATGGCAGCAACGGCCCAAGGGCGCTCAACACTGGCCACCCGGCCGCTTTTCCGTTGAGGCAGCGGGAGCGCCGACCCAGATTGGTTCGGTAGCCAACTGCCGGCGTACCCTGGCAGGGCTGGCTCAAATCCGGGGGAGCCCGTGGTCAAGTCCTCGGGCGTGGTCAACGGGATTATGAATTCGAAATCAGGAGCTGGACGGCGGCCGAAGCACCCTGCCCGGAAAAAGCGTCCGGCAGCAGTCCCCCAGTTTCCGATTGTCGGCATCGGCGCCTCGGCCGGGGGTTTGGAGGCGCTCGAGCAGTTTCTGGGGAATGTCCCGACGGGGAGCGGGATCGCCTTCGTGATCGTCCAGCATCTGGATCCGACTCACAAAGGGATCATGCCCGAACTGCTCCAACGGACCACCGGCATGAAGGTTGTCCAAGTCCGGGATCGAACCCGGGTCCGGCCTGACTGCGTCTACGTCATCCCGCCCAACAAGGACATGTCCCTCCTGCATGGGAACCTGCACCTGCTGGAGCCGGCGGCGCCACGCGGGCAGCGCCTGCCGATCGACTTCTTCCTCCGCTCGCTGGCCCAGGAGCAGCAGGAACGCAGTATCGGCGTCATCCTGTCGGGGATGGGTTCCGATGGCACGCTGGGCCTGCGGGCCATCAAGGAAAAGGCGGGCGTCGTGCTGGTGCAGGATCCCTCGACCGCCCGCTTCGATGGCATGCCGCGCAGCGCGATCGACGCCGGATTGGCGGACATCGTGGCGCCGGTGGACGAACTGCCCGGAAGGATCGTCACCTACATTCAACGCGTTCCGTTGATCGCCAGAATGGCGACGGAACAGGAGCATCGCACCCAAAGCGCCCTGGAGAAGGTGGTCATCCTGCTGCGCGCCCACACCGGGCACGACTTCTCCCTCTACAAGCGGGCCACCCTGTGTCGCCGGATCGAGCGGCGGATGGGGATTCATCAGCTCCGGCGGATGGCGGCGTACGTGCGGTACCTGCAGGCG
>CAZYJB010000736.1:0-3010 GCA_964647675.1 uncultured Verrucomicrobiota bacterium
GAACTGGGCTTCACGGTTTCGGATCGAATAGCGACGGGCGATGTGGCCAAAATCCGTCCAGGCGATGCTGACGCTGCCATCAGCCTCCTCGAGGATCAACATTCGCACCGGCCAGTCGAGCCCCGCGTCCCGCAAGAACTTCCCAAATATGACCGCGCAGAGTCCGAGCAGGGACCCGACCGACAGGTCAATACCACCGGTCAGGATCACCGGGAGCATCACCATCGCGAGCAGCCCGATTTCCACCGAGTGCCGCACGATGTTCGCCACGTTGTCCGGCGTGCCGAAGTTCCTTCCCGCCGCTCGGAACAACACGACTTCCAGCACGACCAGCAACGCGAGCAGCGTCTCGTGCCGCAACCAGAGCGAGGTGCTTGTGGAGGTCCGGGACATCATGATCGACGATTCAAGGGGATTCCGGTCCTGGTCTCATTCCTGCCGTCGACGGCGTCGGAGGCCATCCGCGACGACCGCCGCCAGGATGATCGCGCCCTGGCTGGCCTTGTCCCAATACGGCTTCACGCCGAGGTAGGTGAGCGCGGGATTGATGCAGGCCAGCAGCAGGAAACCGGCGAGCACGCCCCAGAGATTGCCGCGACCTCCCGCCACCGCGACTCCACCCACCACGGCCGCCGCGATGGCTTCCATCTCGAGGCCGCGTCCCGACGCGGGATCCACCTGGGGCGATTGCACCATATTCATCACCGCCGCGAGCCCGGTGAGGAATCCCATCGCGACGAATACGCCGAGGATGACGATCCGCGGACGGATGCCGGCGAGCCGCGCCGCCTCGGCATCCGAACCCACCGCGTACAGGAAGCGTCCCAACGCGAGGTGGCGCAGACCCCAGGCGAGAATGATCAGCAGTCCCACGCCCAGCAGGCAGACCACGGCTTGGCCCGCATTCATGGGGAGCCCGAACCACTGCGCCGGATCCGGGAGGTTGACGAACACGCCCTGGCGCGTGAGCCGCAGCGCCTCGCGCCAGGTCACCATCGTCGCCAACGTGACCACGATGGACGGCAGGCGCAGTCCGGCCACCAGCCAACCGTTCAGCGCGCCGCCGATGGCGCCGACTCCCAGCGAGACCAGCACCGCGACGGGCAGCGGCATTCCCGCCGCCGCAACCGTGCCCGCGGCGACCCCGCAGACGGCGAAGAGGGATCCGACCGAAATATCGATCTGCCGCGTGATCATCACCATGGCCATGCCGCAGGCCACCACGAGGCGCGGCGCGGCCGCGGTGAGGCGCGACAGCAACGGCTGCGGCTCGAAGAAGGCAGGTGCCAGCCACGCGAGCAGGACCAGCATCACCCCCAACGCCGCGGCAACCGACCATTCGCGGAACGCGCGATTCACGCCGGACGCTCCTCCCCCTGATCGTGACCCAGCGCCGCGGCCATGACCTCCGCCGCCCCGCTGCCGGCCGGCAGTTCGCGCACCATCGTTCCGCCGCGCATCACCACGATGCGATCGCTCATGCCCAGCACCTCGGGCAGGTCGCTCGAGATCATCAGCACCGCGAGCCCGCGATCGGCGAGCTGCCGGATCAGGCGGTGAATCTCGCCCTTGGCGCCCACGTCCACGCCCTGAGTGGGTTCGTCCAGGATGAGCAGGCGCGGCTCGGTGGCGAGCCAGCGTGCCAGCGCGACCTTCTGCTGGTTGCCTCCGCTCAGGCTGGCCCCCGGCGCGTCCGGGCCCGACGTTTTGATGCCCAACTCCCGCACGAACCGCTCGGTCAGCGCCCTCTCCTTCGCGGGACGCAGCCAGCCGCCGGGGAACAGACGCGCGTGCACCGCCAGCGAGGTGTTGTGCGAGACGGGCAGATCGAGGATCACCCCATGCCGCCGCCGGTCCTCGGGAACATACGCCACGCCGCGCCGAATCGCTTCCGCGGGCGTGCCAAGGCTCACCATCTCGCCATGGAGTTCGATCTCGCCGCAATCGGCGGGCGTCAGGCCGAACAGCACGCGCGCCAACTCGGTGCGCCCCGCTCCCACCAGCCCAGCGACCCCCACGATCTCCCCCGCACGCACGTCGAAGGACACCGCCCGGACGCCCAGGCGTCGGCAACCCACGTTCCGCAGTCGAAGCACGGGCTCGCCCGGTCCGCGCCCGGAAACGGGGTACTCCTGGGAGACATCGCGGCCCACCATCAGGCCGATTAATTCCGCGCGGGTCAGGGCCGAAACACCGTCCGCAGCGTGAGCGGCACGAACTGCGCGGGTGCCCACGCTTTCCCCATCTCGCAGCACCGTAACGCGGTCGGCGAGTGCGAAGATCTCCTCGAGCCGGTGTGAGATGTACACGATCCCGGCGCCCCGCTGGCGGAGGTCGCGCACCACGCCAAACAACAGCTCCTGCTCCTTCCGGGTGAGCGACGCCGTCGGTTCGTCCATGATCACGATCCGCGCCCCGGCGCCGACCACGCACGCGATCTCGACCAACTGCTGTTCGGGCATCGAGAGTTCGCGCACCTCGGACTGCGGATCGATGGTGGCTCCCACGCGGGCGAGCAGCGCGCGCGCCGCCTCCGTCCGACGGCGCCAATGGATGCGGTGCAGGGGCGCGATGGTCTCCAGCCGAAGGGCGATGTTCTCGGCCACCGTCAGATCGGCGAACAGGGCGGGCTGCTGATAGACGCAGGCGATCCCCAGCTCATGCGCGCGGGCCGGAGTCAGGTGCCGCACCGGATCACCGGCAATGGTGAGGGTGCCGGAATCCGGCGTGTGTGCGCCCGTGATGACCTTGATGAGCGTGGACTTGCCGGCGCCGTTCTCACCGAGAAGGGCATGGACCTCTCCGGAATGCAGCTCGAAGGACACGCCTTTGAGGGCACGCACGGCGCCGAACGACTTGGTCGCGGCTTCGAGTTGGAGCAACGGAACGCTCACGCGGTGCGCGGACAGTACCGGGAACCGGCACCGCCTTCACCACCGCAATCCAGATCGGAGATCGACGGGAAACCATCGATCCCGAGCCGATCAACCGTGGCTCATCGGCTCTGTCC
>CAZYJB010000737.1:0-3007 GCA_964647675.1 uncultured Verrucomicrobiota bacterium
GCCCGACATGGAGACAGCCCAAGGCATCGCCTTGGGGTTTCGGTCACCCCGAAATCCACCAGCCCCGCACGGGGCGAAAGGTCCGTCACGGCCACCCTCACCGGCCCTTCCACGCACCACCGCGTCCCTCAACGCCTCGGGGTCTTCTCCAAATCCGCCGCACGCCACAGGTACCACGCCGCCGTCGTGCGGTACGGCGCCCAGCGTGCGCCGTGCTCGAACACCTCCCGCGGCTTCGGCATCTCGGCGAGTCCATACGCCAGCCGAAATCCGTTGCGCACGCCAAAGTCGTCCGCCGGCAAAACATCCGGGCGCCCCAACTTGAAGATCAACAGCATCTCCACGGTCCAACGCCCCACACCGCGCACTTCGACCAGTCGCTCGACGATCGCCTCGTCGGTCATGCGCCGAATCCGCGCGGAGGTCGGGATCCAGCCCGATTCCGCCTTCGCGCCGATGTCGCGGATGGCGGCGATCTTGGCGCGTGAAAAACCGCAACCGCGCAGTTGTTCGTCGGTGACCGCGCCCAGTTTCGCGGCGGCGGGAAAGCGCTTGCCAGGAAACAGTGCCACGAACCGGTTCAAGATCGTCTCGGCCGCCTTGCCGTTGAGCTGCTGATTGGCAACGGCGCGCACCAGTGATTCAAACGGCGAACGACGTCCATCCGGCTCCAACGTGCACGCGCCCACGCGACGCATGAGACGCCGCATCACGGGATCCGACTTGCCCACGTGGGCGATCGCTTCGGGGGTCATGAAAGGAAACGGATCAGGAGGGACGGCCGCCGCGGGCATTCAAGTCAGACACCTGCCGGTTGAGGGTCCAGAAGTCGTACAGCACGCCGATGAGAAACAGACCGCCGGTGAGTAAGTACAGGATCCCGCTCAGCCATTTCCCCAGGTAGAAGCGGTGAATGCCGAAGGCACCAAGGAACGTCAGCAGCACCCACGCCACGGTGTAGTCGACCGGCCCCGCGACGAACCGCTCGCCGGCGGAGCGTTCCATCGACGGAATCAGGAACAGGTCGACGACCCAGCCCACCAGCAGCAGGCCGAAGGTGAAGAACCAGATCGTCCCCGACACCGGGCGTCCGAGGTAGAAGCGGTGCGATCCCATGAACCCAAAGATCCACAGGACATAAGCGACCACCCGGCTGTGGGTCGCGGAGCGGGGTGCGGCCGATTGCATGCGAGCGATGCCAGCACGGTGCGCCGCCCAACGCGATGCCGAACTGGTCCCGACTTAGCCCCAACCGCGGGTCAGTTCCTCCGGCGACGCGCCCTGCTCGCGCAGCTTTCGCAGGCTGAGCGCGTCGTGCCGCTTGGCCAGGCGCCGACCGCTTTCATCGAGCATCAGGGGACAGTGAAAAAACGCCGGGCACACCCAGCCGAGCGCGCGATACAACAGCGCCTGTCGCGCGGCGGACATGAGCAGGTCCTCGCCGCGTACGACCTCGGTGATGGCCATGAGATGATCGTCGACGACGCAGGCCAACTGGTAGCTGGGCAGATCGTCGCCACGCCAGACCACGAAATCCCCGAAATCCACACCCGCGACAACCGTGACTTCGCCCCTGGCGAGATCTGCCACCGTCACCCGCTCACCGTCGCGCACGCGAAAGCGCCACACCGGCGCGCGCGGCGAATGTCGTGCCGCCTCGGGATCGAGGCGCCGGTCTCGGCAGGTGCCGGGATACACCGGTTCCTCATCGCCAGCGTGCGGCGCCGCCAGCGCGGCATGGACGTCACGCCGTGAGCAGGTGCAGGGATAGACCGCGCCCGCGGCGCGCAATTGTTCGAACGCCTGCCGATACCACCCGAGACGCGCGCTCTGCACGTACGGTCCGCACGGCCCGCCCTGGGCCGGCGACTCCTGCCAGTCCAGGCCGAGCCACTCCAGATCCTCGTCGATGGCGGTGACGAACTCGGGACGGCACCGCGCCGCGTCCAGATCCTCCACACGCAAGACGAGGGTGCCGGCCCGCTCCCGCGCACGACGCCACGCGACCCAGAAGGTGCGCGCGTGTCCGAGATGCAGGTAACCCGTGGGCGAGGGCGCGAGGCGCCCGCGATACCCCGGTGGCGGCAGGAGCGGCTTCATGGGCGCGCCCCGGTCAGGGCGTCACCGGCGGCTGCGCGTCCAGCCATTCCGCGAAGCGCGGCAGAGGCCAGTCCAGCAGGGCCTGCAGCCGATCACAGTTGAGTGACGTGTCGGCCGGGCGCGGTCCACCGCGATAGTCCTTCAGCGAACCAGCCTTCAATTCCGGTTCGAGGTGCGCCCACCGCTTCGCCAGCGTCCGGCCGATCTCCCAGCGCGAGAGCCGCTGCGCCCCCGCCACGTGCACGATGCGCCGGGTCGCGTCGACACCGGGGACCGGCAGGCGACCGTCCCCGCGCTGCACTGCGGCAACCAAATCCCAGACCGCGCGGGCCGTGGCCTCGGCGGGGATCGGGCACCGGAACTCGTCAGTGAAGAGCGTCATGGGCCGGCGCTCGCGCCACAACCGGACCGTCTCCTCGTTGAACGTGCGATCGCCGGTGCGCGAGGAGCCGTAATTGAGCGAGGTGCGCACAACCCAGTGGCGCGCATTGCCCAGAACCGCCCGTTCCGCTGCCGCCTTGGTCTCGGCATAACGATTGAGCGGGTTCACCGCCGCCGACTCGAGGTAATCACCCTGGCGCCCGTCGAACACGAGGTCCGTCGAGAAAAAGAGAAATCGCGCGTCCGCAGCCAGCTCCGCGAGGTGGCGTGTTACCTCGACGTTCTGGCGCCAGGCCGCTTCCGGCTCCGCCTGGCACTGCGGACTGCGCGTCATGCCGGCGCAATGAACGACCCAGTCGGGACGCTCGCACTGGAAACGCTGCGCGACGGCCGCGAAGTCGCCGAGGTCCAGGTCGGCGCGCGTGAGCGGAACCACCCGCCACCCCGGCACGGCCCGCGGCGATTGCTGGATGAGCTCGCCGCCGATCAGTCCGGCCGCCCCCGTCACCCAGACCAGCGGACCGGC